>NZ_JAAHGN010000693.1:0-4073 GCF_010672485.1 Moorena sp. SIO2C4
TTATGACAGGTGGCAGCATTCCCCACAACGATATTGCGATTAATCTACTCGCTGCGCTACGTCCCCACGTTCGTCCCAAAGGCTGTCGCATCAATATTGCTGATGCCAAAGTAAAGGTCACCGAATCTATCTACCGTTATCCAGATGTGGTGGTGAGCTGCGATCAGCGAGATAGAATAACGATCAACGCGATCCAATATCCAAAACTTATCGTTGAAGTACTTTCCCCCGGTACAGAAGCTCTCGATCGGGGCAATAAGTTCAAAGAATATCGCACTCTACCCAGCCTAGAAGAATACGTCCTGATCAGCTCTACTGAGATCAACGTCGAGATTTACCGGAGGGGGGAAGGGCGGTTGTGGCTATACACGGCATACCAAGCTGGAGATGTGATCACCCTCGAAAGCGTTGGTTTTGAGTTTGCGATCGCACTCCTGTATGAGGATATTCCACTAGACCGGTGAACTATCTCAGACTAAGGTTTGGTGGTGCGATCGCCCAAGGAATGATGAATACATTCGATCTAGCATATAATCTTACCAGAAAAGGTTCCTGTTTCTTTTAAAATCTCATGGGAAAGGATCGTTTCCACAATGCAGTGAGAACTGCCCTAGAAAAAGAGAACTGGGTAATTACCGCCGATCCCTATCAACTGAGTGTTGGGGGAGTCGATTTTGAAATTGATCTTGCTGCAGAGCTAATCGCTGCGGAACGAGCAGGAGAAAAAATTGCTGTGGAAATTAAAAGCTTTATTGGTCGATCCCTTGTCTCCGATTTTCATACTGCCCTTGGGCAATGCATCAATTATCAATTTGCCCTAAATGAAGTTGATTCTCAACGTAATCTTTACCTTGCTATTCCTGAAACAATTTACCAATCTTTCTTCCAGCGACGCTTTGTAAAATCAGTAATTGATAAGACTCAAATCAATTTACTTATCTATGACCAAACTCAGGAGGTTATTCGGCAATGGCTGTAGAAGAATCTGTAGAACAATATCGTCAGTGGATTCAGCAATTACTTCTAGAACGAGCCAACCGCAAGCCCACCTTCCCGGAAATCGAAGCCCAGGCGGTTTTGGACACAGAACGAGATCATTATCTGTTGCTGCACACTGGCTGGAAAGATAACCGTCGCACCCACGGATGTAGCCTCCACTTAGATATCAAAAATGGTAAAATCTGGATTCACCATGATGGCACTGAAATTGGCATTGCTACCGAATTGCTTGAACTCGGTGTTCCGGCTGAGGATATTGTCCTTGGCTTCCACTCCCCCAACATGCGCCAATACACTGAGTTTGCCGTTGATTAACTAGACTTCGGGCGTTGCTGAATCTTTCAATCAATAGGAGTAGAGTTGGCATCCTGCCCGGGCCAAAACATCGCCGAACAGGCAAGATGCCTATTCCACGGGTAGAGTGGGCATCCTGCCCGCCCCAAAACATCGCTAAACAGGCAAGATGCCTATTCTACAGGATTTTTTTCCTGTTCCCTGCTCCGAAGTCCCTGCTCCCTAAAAACATGTACTTCACCAATTGAAAACCGCTATATTGATAATCATAAAGAAGAATAGGAATTAAAGCCATGAGTAGCTCAAATCAAAAACACTATAAAAGAATCGGGAGTATCTATGATGATTTGTGGAGTTACTCAGAAGACTACATTAGATTTATGGGGTTAAAAATTAGTGAATATTTACGCTTGACCTCAACAGATAGTCTTGTAGATTTAGGCTGTGGCACAGGGCTTTTTACCCAAGCAATTCCTAAGGAAATACAGTTAGACAATCCAATTATATGCGTGGATCCTTCTGAAGAGATGCTATCACAAATTCCCTTAAGCCCCCAATACCAAATTAGGGCAGTAGATGCGATTACTTTTGTATCTGAAACTTCAGGTTATAATAAGGTCTATATGAAGGAAGCAATTCATCATATAGATAATAAAGAATTACTATTTAGTAGTTTGTTCCAAAGGCTAAATAGTGGAGGAATGTTTTTGCTGATACTTCTGCCTCCAACTATTGAGTATCCTTTATTCAAGGCAGCTTTAGAGCGATATGAAAGAGGGCAGCCTAACTATAACGACCTCACTAGTTTACTAGAAAAAGTCGGCTTCAACGTTTCAGTTGATTTTGTTGAATATCTTCAGTCAATTCCTAAAGAGCAATACTTGAAAATGGTAGAGAATCGCTATATGTCCTTACTTTCATTCTTTGATGATCAACAGTTAGAGGAAGGTTTAGCAGAAATCTCAGAAAAATATGCTCAACAATCTATCCTTGAATTTCCTGACCGTTTTGTTTTTATTACAGCAAGTAAGTAGTTAAGCAGTCAGCTATCAGCTATCAGCTATCAGCTATAAGTTATCAGCTATAAGTTATCAGCTATAAGTTATCAGCTATCAGCTATCAGCTATCAGCTATCAGCTATCAGCTATCAGCTATCAGCTATAAGTTATCAGCTATCAGCTATCAGCTAATGCGCTACGGATGGTGCTACTTGAGGGGCTTTTGAATCAAACAGGTCAGCATTCGAATAATGCTGAGTTATGTCACAGCGTCGAAGGCTGTGGCACAAACTAGAAGCCTGTGCCACAAAGCTGACGGCTGACGGCTGACGGCTGACGGCTGAATGCTTACGTTAAACGTTATGGATTTACCTTTACTGCCAAAGATATAGGGATTTGCAACAGGTCTAGTTACCGGCCTAAACCAGTAGTTGCGATCGCATCCGCTCTAGCATTCAATCGCTTCAGTAAGGTTGTATGGGAGAGATTGGGATCATCCTCAATAGTGACCAAACCAAAACTAATCGGGGGTGTATGACCGGGCAAATCTACCCAACGATACCAGGTATAACCAACAAAAGCGGGATGAGTCAAAGCCCTGGCTAAGGACTTAGCGCCATTACGCATCATCCGTGACCTTTCGGAAAAGCCGTCTTCTGGTTCATCGGGTAAGGCTCGTTGAGTAAACCTGGTGTGTCCCCAACTAAACTCACTGTTGAGCACTGGCAATTTTGTAGCTTGGTAGTATAGGTCTATCCGCTCATACATGTTGTAGCGATAATTGTTAGCAGATACAACATCTACCCAAGGTCTTTTGATAGCGGAAAATACTGCATCAGAAGGAGGTGCCCCAAACCTACATCCCAGGATTAAATGGTTGTGGTCATAGCGGTGAATTGCTGCTGCAGTTTCCTGAAAATAGCGTCGAGCAAATTCTGCTTGAAACCCATTCTGATCGACTAAGTAGCCTTTAGAAACAATCCCTTGTTTTGTTTTAGTCCATGCTTTAATCGTGTCTCTAGATTCAATTGGGACCTGCCAATCTTTAGCTAACTGCTCTAGACTATTACCATGGCGCTTTAACACAAAATCCCAGGCAGCACTATAGGCAGGTTTTTCTGGATTGAGGCTAAGGCAAAATTGTAGTAAGGATGCCTTGGCGAGATTGGTGAGCAACAACTCTGGGTTAACCTTTCGGTCTGGTGTTTCGGCGTGTGCCCAATTAAGTTCATTGTCAGTAAAATATCCCACTAGCAGCTTACTAGTTGCCACCGGTGCTACGATTTCCTTAGCTTTAGCATCAATCCCTTCAATCCATTTTGGATCAAACACATCGGGTAACTTGAGCTTCTTATCATCAACCCTAAGTTCGCTGTCTGGAGCAGCTTTGACGAAATTTAGTATAACCGTGTAGGGCATACCCTGATCCCACAATTGAGGTGGTGTCCATGCTCCTAGGGCATTAAAATTCCAGCTCCGCAGCCGCTCAAAGGTAGCTTCCCGAAATGCAGCCGGGTCTTGACCATATTTATTCTCGACAACCGGAACATAGGGAGCAGGATAGCCAAAGTTGACGGAGGTGACACCCCGGTAAAGGAAGGGTTTGCCATCGGGGTCAATGAACCACCAACGACCTTTGTGGGATTTGCCAACTCGGAAAAAATCCTGCTGACCTACTACGGTTTCGGTCTTGATGCGTACTTGGGCAAGAGGACTAGCAGCTTGGGAGGCAAGAAGACTATTGGGTAGGGCAGAACTCAGCAGTACGATCACTGCTGAGAA
>NZ_JAAHGN010000694.1:0-4061 GCF_010672485.1 Moorena sp. SIO2C4
TATAGAAAGCTTCCGTGTAGCCCTTGTCTACCCCTACATGGCGGCGTTCAACAATGGCTTTTACCTTTCCATGATTAACTAAAAAATGAACCTCAAACCTTGGCAACAACCGGTTGTATACCAGTCTAATCTGGCCTTTTATTTTTCGATTGCTTCTAACAATTACCTTGTTCCTTTTACCCTTTGTTAACCCGGCTAGTTCTAGTTGATAGGTGTTACGAGAGAGTCTTTGGCATTTGTACCCTGCCTGCTGATAAACAATTTGGTGATCAACCCAAGAATGACCTCTTTGAAATTCCTTTCTAACCAGCCTGTGTAAAAGTGGAACATTCAGAAACTCTAAAGTCTTAAGCTTCTTACAAAGCTCTTTCCTAGTCTTTTGATTCTCTTTTCCTGAGAATCTGTTGTATATCTTTTTTATTACAGCAGCAGAACAAGCTGCCTGTTGGGCTGTTATGGCTTTTGCACAGTCGTTGATTGTCCAATCCATTAGCTTGGCAGGCAACCCTAAGGTATCGGGAGTTCTAAAACTCTTAATTTCAGGGATAGCCTTCTTCCAGTCCATCCCCCAGTGATTTATGCTGCCTAGCTTATTGTAAGACTCTGCCCTGACGACTTTTAGCTTTTTCATAATAGAGAACAACTCAAGTTCAATTGACTTAGTCATCCCCACTACGGGGACAATCTGAGTCGATATTTTCTTGGTTGCTCCTATTTCTTTGGGCATCGTCAATGGTTAAGTCCTAATATTTTAGTTATACTCTAGCGCTAGCCAAACGTCAATGTCTGATTTGTAACACTAAATCCGGTTTTGTCCCGGGTTTAAGGGGTTTGAACGTTAGACCACGAGTTATATGGGTAAGTTCACCCATGCTGGCCAATGAGATCGCCCTTGAATTCTAGGAAAATAGAGTTGTTTATTTGATCATAATTATGATTGAGTGGGTGAAGGAGGTTCTCTCCATCAATCTCAAATCACCAATCACGATATCTCAGGATATCAAATTATGGTTCTCTTAGTTGAGCCAAATTGGCCAATTTGTGGTGATTTCCTAACAAAGCCAAATGAGCTAGTTCTATGTCTGTTGACTTCACTGTAGCGATTCCGACCTATAATGGGGCGAAGCGTTTACCATTACTGCTCCAGGGACTGCGATCGCAAACTTTCCTAAACCCGATCAGTTGGGAAATTATTGTCGTTGACAACAATAGTAGCGATGATACTGCCCAAGTTATTCAGAACTATCAAAGCAATTGGGATGTATCTGTCCCCTTAAGATATTGTTTTGAACTCGAACAAGGATCAGCATTTGCCAGGTTGCGAGCTGTCCAGGAGGCTAAAGGTGAATTAATCGGTTTTTTAGATGATGACAATTTACCTGATCCCAACTGGATTGCTGCAGCCTATGGCTTTGGTCAAGAGTATCCTAAGGCAGGAGCCTACAGTGGTCAAATTCATGGTGATTTTGAAGTCGAACCCCCAGAAAATTTTGAACCCATCAAGCAATTTCTGGCAATTCGGGAACATGGACCAAACCCCCATCCCTTTCAACCTGAACACATCAGACTACCCCCAGGGGCAAGCTTAGTCGTTCGTAGACAAGCTTGGCTCGATAGTGTGCCACCTCGTCCCAGTTTGACAGGCAAACTGCCCGGATTATTCGTGCAGGGAGATGATTATGAGCCATTGCTATATATGTACAAAGCAGGTTGGGAAATTTGGTATAACCCCGCCATGCATAGCTATCATAAGATTCCCCACTGGCGTCTTCAAAGAGATTACTTACTCACTCTCGCTCGTGGCTGTGGTTTAGCAACCTGTCAGCTCCGCCTGATTAATGCTACCTTTTGGCAAAAGCCTATGGTAATTACCAGAACTTTATTGGGAAATTTGCGCCGAGTTATCCTACATTTCCTTAAGTATCGAGGACAATTTAAAACTAATCTCATTGCCGCCTTCCAACTAGAATTCTTCTGGGGCAGTTTCCTCAGTCCATTTTTTACTATTAGAAAGCTTTTACACAATCCTTATAATAAATAACCTAAGTTATCAGCTATCAGCTATCAGCTATCAGCTATCAGCTATCAGCTATCAGCTATCAGCTTAATGCTTTGATGGGCAAATCTCCAGACTTTCAATTCTCTAAAATCTCGAACTATTAAATTGTCCCGTTCCCATAGCGTGGCCATAGGCCTGCATAGGTTTATTTTAAACTAACGCCTGACAACTGACGGCTAAATGCTTACTAAATAACAGTATTTTTCAGATTTTTTTTCTGCTCCCGACTCCCGACTCCCGACTCCCGACTCCCGACTCCCGACTCCCGACTCCCGACTCCCGACTCCCGACTCCCGACTCCCGACTCCCGACTCCCTATTCCCTATTCCCTATTCCCTTTGCTATCATGACCCAAATATCCTTAATTATTCCAGTTAGAAATAGGCAACACTATACTCAGAATATTCTGAGTCAAATTTTTCAGCAAATTCCTCAAGCAAATACCGATAATATCTCAGTTATCTCAGTCATCATAGTAGATGATGGTTCCACAGATGGTACACCAGACATGATTAGAAGTGAATTTCAAAATGTTTACTTAATTGAAGGAGATGGCAATCTTTGGTGGACAGGTGGGATTTGTATGGGGATGAACTATGCCATAGATAAATTAGACTCCGATTACCTAGTGTGGCTAAATGATGATATTTCTCTGTCAGACAATTTCCTGAACAACCTGATTGACATTTGTCAGTCTCCACTGTACCAGAAGACTATTGTTGGGGGTATTGTCCGGGATAAAACCTATTCCGATTGGATTGTGTTCAGTGGAATGCATAAAAAACAGCCAATTCGGAGTATGGATTATTTTGCTACAGCAGAGGCTAGGTCAGTCGATACCCTAAATGGTAATATAGCTATCATCCCCAGAGTAGTCGTCGATAAACTTGGGTTTCCAGATGCTGATAGATTCCGGCATTACGGCGGTGACTTTGAGTTTGTTAGTCGTGCTAATAAATCAGGATTTAATGTAATTTTGTCAAGTAAGCTCCAAGCCACTACTGATTATAATTTAAATGACTTGATTCGTTATATGCCCCCTTTACTACAATGGTATCTCCAACCGAATACAGCCAAAAGAATCCAAATTTTGAAAGGATTCACTAATTTAAAGTCAAATTATAATATCTGGCATATGGTCAATATAATTTATCAAGACTCACAACATGTCCCTTTCTGGAGGTATGCTATTTTATATGTTAGGCAAGTTATTAAACTGTTAGTCAGTGATTTTTTACTATTGAGTAAAACTGAAACAACTCTCAAAAACTATTTGAAGCAGCAAAATGCTCCAGAAGAAACTATTCAGGGGCTAATCAACTACAGAACTAAGTCAATATAATATGGTTTTAATATCTATAATTATACCAGTTTATAATGACGAAAAAACTATCAAACAGACGATTGAATCGGTTTTAAATCAGACATTTACGGATTTTGAAATACTTGTCATTGATGATGGCTCCCAAGACTCGACAGGGGAAATAATTTCTAGTATCAAAGATGCTCGCTTAAAAATTTTTTCCTATCCCAATGCGGGTGTCAACCGAGCTCGTAATCGTGGACTATCCCATGCTTCAGGGGACTATATTGCGTTCCTAGATGCCGATGATCTCTGGCATCCGGATAAATTAGAGTTCCAGTTAAACGCCTTACAAGCAAACCCCCAAGCCGCCGTTGCCTATAGTTGGACAGATTACATTGATGAATCAGGTCAGTTTTTGCGGCGAGGTAACCATATCACTCTCAATGGTAATGTTTATCCTCAGCTGTTGCTAACAGATTTTTTGGAAAATGGTTCTAACGTCCTAATTCGTAGGAAAGCATTTGACACAGTTGGTCAATTTGATGAATCCCTAACCCAGGCAGAAGATTGGGATATGTGGCTGCGGCTGGCGGCTCGTTATCCCTTTGTCGCTGTACCATACCCACACATTTTATATCAAGTCTCGGCTAATTCCGCCTCTTCTGATACTGCCAAGATGGAAGCAGGTTGCTTACA
>NZ_JAAHGN010000695.1:0-4061 GCF_010672485.1 Moorena sp. SIO2C4
TTGAAAGGTTGAAGGTTGGAAGGTTGAAGGTTGGAAGGTTGGAAGGTTGAAGGTTGGAAGGTTGAAGGTTGGAAGGTTGAAGGTTGGAAGGTTGAAGGTTGGAAGGTTGAAGGTTGGAAGGTTGAAGTTTGGAAGGTTGAAGGTTGGAAGGTTGAAGGTTGGAAGGTTGAAGGTTAAACAAGAAACAGCATCAATGGTAACACGGGATGGAGTGCGGCTGGATGCGGATATCTACCGTCCCGATAGTGCTGGTGAGTTTCCCGTCTTGCTGATGCGGCAACCCTATGGAAGAGCGATCGCATCTACGGTAGTCTATGCTCATCCCACTTGGTATGCTGCCCACGGTTACATTGTGGTGATTCAAGATGTCAGGGGGAGGGGCACTTCAGACGGTAAGTTTGATTTGTTTGCCCACGAAGTGGAAGATGGCTTTGATAGTGTTAACTGGGCAGCCAGTTTACCCGGTAGCACTGGGGATGTGGGCATGTACGGCTTTTCCTATCAGGGGATGACTCAACTGTACGCTGCTGCCAGCTATCCCAGCGCTCTGAAAACGATCTGTCCAGCGATGATTGGCTATGATTTATACAGCGATTGGGCCTATGAGGGAGGGGCGTTTTGTTTACAAGCTAATCTGGGTTGGGCGATACAATTAGCAACAGAAACGGCACGATTGCGGGGAGATGAGCAAGCCTATCAACTGCTGTATGCGGCATCTCGGAATTTACCCCTGTATGACCCAATTCCGGCTCGGCCTCAAATTCTCCAAGACTTAGCACCAGACTCCTTTTATCACGACTGGTTAGACCATCCTCACCCAGATGAATACTGGGAAAAACTATCTCCCAAGGGAATGATGCAGGATGTAGACATGCCCATGTTACACATTGGCGGATGGTTTGACCCATTTTTGCGAGGGACGCTTCATTTATATAAGGATATGGCATCTCATGCCAGTTCGCCCCAGCATCTGATCATTGGACCTTGGGCGCACCTGCCTTGGGGGCGTAAAGTGGGAGCAGTCGATTACGGTCCCGAGGCGAATAGTCCCGTTGATGGCTTGCAAGTGCGTTGGTTTGACCAGTTCCTCAAAGGAATTGATACCAACGTGGTTGAGCAACCCCCTATTTCTCTATTTGAGATGGGAACTAATCGGTGGCGTTATTTTGATAGTTGGCCTGATGGAAATCAGAAATCTTATTATCTGGTAACTTCCGGTTTAGCCAGTGTCAGGGAAGATTCTGGAAAATTAGTCCCAGAAGAGTCTCAAGGAATGCAACAGCGATCGCAGACACAGGGAGTATCCCAAATCCAGCATACCTTTGATCTATCCTGTGATCTATTAGTTCATGACCCTTGGCGTCCAGTTCCAGCAATAGGGGGTCATGCAGCCATGCCAGTCGGTTCATGCGATCGCACTTCCATAGATTGTCGCACAGATGTTTTAACCTACACCTCTCCACCCTTAGCAGAAAATTTACATTTGGTAGGGGATGTGCTGGTAGAGGTGTTTTGCACAGCTGATACTCCCAGTTTTGATATCTGTGCAGTGTTGTCGGAAGTCCATCCCGATGGCAGGGTTTACCATGTCACTCAGGGATATGGGCGGGTGAATCCTGGAGACAATACTAATCCGTGGCGTATTCGATTCCAAGCAACTTTTGTGCGTATTGCCCAAGGGAATCAGTTGCGCTTGAGCTTAAGTGGGGCTTGTTTTCCCGCTTATCCAGTCAATTCCGGCACCGGGGCTTTTCCTGGTGAAAGTCGATTGATGGATGCTGAGATTATTACTTTGATAGTGAGTTGTGGAGGAGATTATCCAACTCGTGTTTTATTACCTATTTTTAACTCTGACCCAAAATGAGCGCCATGATCAATTTAGCGCTATAGCTGACAGGTCTCCAAAGCAGCAACTAACTGCTCGAAATGATCCAATGTATGAGTTGCCATAACTGAGATCCGAATTCGACTCGTAGGCACTGTAGGAGGACGAATAGCAGGGGCAAAGATACCAGCTGCTTTCAAGGTTTCCCCAACAGCAAGAGCCTCAGTAGCACTATTTATGGAAATGCAAAGGATAGGTGACTCGGAGGGCAAACAGTTGAGATTAGGCAGCTGTTGAGTAATTAACTGTTTGAGAGTCTCTACATTATTCCTAAGTTGAGCGCACCGTTCTGGTTCTTGTTGGACAATTTGGATTGCTGCCAATGCTGCTGCTGTATCTGCTGGAGATAACGCAGTGGTGTAAATCCAGCTAGGAGAACGATTTCGGAGGAAATCAATTAAAACTGCCGAACCTGCAACATACCCTCCCAAACTACCCAAAGCTTTACTGAGGGTGCCAACTTGAATAATCGTTTCTCCAGTACAGCCAAAATGTTCCACACACCCAGCGCCTGTAGCGCCCAAAACTCCCGTAGCATGGGCTTCATCCACCAGGAGCATACAATTAAATTGGTTTGCCAACCCTAATAGCTCAGGCAAGGGGCATAAATCACCATCCATGCTAAAGACGCTATCAGTAACAATTAAGCAACGGCGGTACTGTTGTCGGTATTGAATCAGTTGACCCTGCAAAGAAGCCATATTGCAGTGCTCATAGTCAATTACCTGGGCTCCGCTCAAAATTGCCCCATTTTTTAGGCTGGAGTGGTTGTACTGATCCCCTAGGATTAAATCCCGTTTCCCTACTAACGCCGCAATCGTACCTATATTTGCCAAATACCCAGAGCTATAGACGATCGCATCTTCAGTTTGTTTGAGAGATGCGATCGCATTTTCCAATTCTCGATGCAGTTCCCGGTGTCCAGTGAGTAATCTCGAACCAGTGCTGCCAGTACCATAGTCCTTAGTAGCAGTAACTGCAGCTGCGATTAAAGGAGGTGAGCCTGCCAGTCCCAGATAGTCATTACTAGCGAAGTTAATCACCTCTCGCCCTTCCAGTTGCACCACAGCACCAGGCATACTTTGTAGAGTTTGTACTGAACGATACCAATTGGCTTTCTCAATCGTGGCCAGGGATAGCTTTAGCCAAGCATAAGGGTCAGTAGACATTAGACATTGTATTTGGTGGTGAGACTTGGGCTTGGTGCCGGTTGAATCTTAATCATCTTTTTTCGCCTTCACCCCAACTAACTCTGGATTGCCATCTAAAGAACCGTATAGGATATTTCCCCTCTTGTTGTCTGGTTTATAGAAAAGTAGTCGTTGCTCCAGTCGTTGCAGCTGCCGTTGAGCTGCTTGTGGATTCTTCGAGTAATACTTCTTCAGGTCAATCTTGAAGTGCCGATTAATTTCTGACCATGGGATATCCCAAAGTTGGTCACCACAAAGTACCTCTAATTCCCATCCCTCAATATCAGTGTCCTTGATGTCTAGCTCAACTTCCCTGGGTTCAACCTCAATCAGCTTGCACTTCTCCATTTTGTTAGGGGAGCAGCTACTGAGTAATGTTACTCCCACAGTCAGCAACAAGAGGATGCTACAGAGTTTGTTATTCAAAAAAGATTTTTGGTAAATTTTCATGTCTGCCACCAAACTTCACGATCCTAATAGTATTGACTCATCATCTAGCAAAGGGAATAGGGAGTAGGGAATAGGGAGTAGGGAATATGGCATCAAAAATTCTCACAATTCCTACACGGATCCCTATCCCCTACTAAATTATAGATTGGATCTGGGGATGAATTACCGGAACTGTTAACTATCTATATCTATCAAAATGCAGTTGACAAAATAATAATTTTATGCTAATAAATAGTCGAAATTCACCAGCTATAATAGCTAAGTAAGTCCTGAAAATGAAACATTTTTAAATTCTGGATTCTTCAATTACTAGATTGTAGATCAAACTAGGGTTCTTATGTACTTGTTATGCTAAATAAACAGTCTGGCAAAGGGACTTCGGAGCAGGGACTTCGGAGCAGGGACTCCGGAGCAGGGACTTCGGAGCAGGGAATAGTGGAAAAAGGCCGTATTCAGAAAATTTTGTGAGTTGAATAGCAGAATTTTCCTGTCTTGATTATTGCCCGAGTGGGGGAAACCACGGCAGTTCCTCATGG
>NZ_JAAHGN010000696.1:0-4060 GCF_010672485.1 Moorena sp. SIO2C4
TCTGGCACAAACAAACCACTGGGACCGAAGTTCGAGCCAGCAATCACCTCTACCTCAGCAGCGGTGATCGTCAAGGTGCCAGCATTCCCGGAGCTAAAGGTGCCACTGGAGATCTGAGCGCCATCAGCAACCCGCAAGCGTTCCGTGTCAATGAATAAATTACCCCCATTCCCTGTAGCCCCTGGTGCTACATCACTAGATAAACGGCTGAAAAAGAAATTATTTACAACGGTACCGATAACTTGCAATGCCTCCGTCGCCTTTACCGTCAAACTTCCCCCAGCCCCACTGCCCAGGGTATCGGCTAAGATGGCTGACCCCTGACTAAGGGTCACCCGCCGACCCTGCACCTGGATTTCACCCCCGCCATTACCACTGGTACTCACCGACGCCCCTTGGGACAAGGTAATATCCTGAAATTGTCCTACATCTTCATAGCTTAATGTCCAACCTGAGTTAGTTGGGGTTAGCGTTACCATCCCTTCTCCCTGGACGCTGCCCAGTTCAATCCGTCCTCCTGCTGTGGTGAGATTTCCTCCTGCAACCGCCACATCACCCCCCACCAAGGCTAAGGTTTTACCTGGCTGTACTTCCAGCCCCACTGGTCGATTGTCTCTGATTACTGCAAATGTAGCGGGATTAATACTCAGATTGTTCCCAGGCCCGTTGATCACAATTCTGCCTGGATTGGCTTGGGAGCCATACTGTAAACCAGTAGGAATATTAATGGTTAACAGGGGAGGCTCCTGGGGATTGGTAGCACTAAATTCACTGCCATCGGCAAATTTAATGCTGTTGGCGGTAGAGCCGATAAACGAGCCACCAATATCTAGGGAAGCCTCCGAACCAAACACAATCCCATTGGGATTGATTAAAAACAGGTTAGCCCTACCGTTAGCCCGAATTAAGCCATCAATCTTAGAGATGGAGCCACCAGTGACCCGGCTAATAATACTGTCAATAGTCAGGGAATTGTTGAAAAAGGCTGTATTCCCAGTCAGAACGGAAAACTGCTCGAAGCTATGGAAGAGATTACCTCCTGCAGTGGTACCACCGGTAATCTCAATGATATTGCCATTAGGAGTAACAATGGAATTGTTCGGTAGAGTATTATCTGGAACAATTTGAGCTGAGCAGAGCAAGGGCATCTGAGCCACTAGGTAACAGGCAATGGGCAAGGTCAGGAGTTGGTTTAAGGGTTTATTGTGATGCGACTTAGGTGGCAATTTACAAAAATCTGTGGTGACCATGGGGCTTTTCTAGAGACTGAAGCATGTCGTGGGCAAGAACTATCCTCTAGAATTCCCAAACCTCTAGACCAAGTAACGCTTATGACTAGAAAAGGGGAAATTTTTGGCTCTACCGTACTTGTTATAGCGCGTAGCGCTATACCTGTTTACTATCTGCTACGACCCTTGAACAGACCACCAATGCCTTGCCATTAAACCCCCAAAAAGCGGTACAAAATGGGATTTTTTGGGGTATAATGGACAATGATTACAACAAGCTCGAATATGTCTAAGGGGAAGAAAAAATCAGGCACAGTCAAAAAGCTCTCAACTCAGGTAGTTCCAGTAATTGGGATGTCAATGGTAGTTGAAGCTGAGCTTGTTGCCATGATGCAACGCTTAGGCATCGTTCGTTCTGAATCCTACAACAAGCTTGGCAGCGTTAGCCATTGGGGACTCGACTGGCGGAAAGCCTACCCAGAGGTTAGGTCTTTGAGAACTCCAGAATCTTTAGGTCTACCATCTAAACTAATGGAATGGACAGTTAGCGATGTCGGTAAAGCCATTAGTGCCCAACAAGCTGCTTGTATTGAAGCATTAGGAAAAATCCTGCATAAGCGATTTCCAGGTAAAGAAAATAAAAAACGTCGAAATCAATGCTATAAACAGCTATCAAGTCCCAGTTTTCTAGACGATCCATTTTTGCCTCGAATTGTTAGGAAGCAGTTTCAGCGGGGTCATTCAAGGATAAAAAATCAAATAGTCTATCAACAAAACGGTTACTCCTGCCAACGGATTTCTCGCCACACTTACCAGTTAGAACTGGCTGGGTTACGTCGAGGTAAACGCCATCGAATTCTGGTAAGATATAATCGAAAAATAACAGGACAGATCCGACTAATTTACAATCTTCATTTGCAGCGCTTTGAAATCCATTTTTTGGTTGATCATGGAACTATCAATAATCCGACTGAATGTCGTTGTGTTGGTGTAGATAAGGGTTACACAGAAGTATTTTATGATTCAGATGGTCGTGCACACGGTCTTGGCTTAGGTAAACTAGCGACCAATAAATCTGACAGAATTGTTAAGAAAAACCGAAATCGTGGCCAGTTATGGGCACTGCATAGAAAATTAGAGAAAATCGACCCAGCTAAGTCGGCTCGTATACTAGAAAATAATCTGAGCCGGAAAACAGAGAATCGTCGCTTAAGAAAAGACCAAGCAGTAATTTTTGTAATAGGCGCTGCTTCTAAATCTCTTTTTAGGGGAGAATCGTTAAAAGTTTTTGCGGAGGATTTGACCCAAGCAATCAAAGGTTTTCGTCAATCATTAGCGATGTCCCGCAGGTTAAATACTTGGATGAAGGGAGCAATCCGGGACTCTTTACAGAAATGGGCTAACTGGACTGGTTCAGTAGTTTCAGAAATTCAACCGAGCTACACGTCGCAAATTGACTCCGTAACTGGCACCCTGTTAGGGGTCAGGAAAGGGGACAGTTTTACCAGGTTTAATGGGGTCGTGTTGCAGGCTGACTATAATGCTGCGAAGAATATCCTGGCTCGCGGTACAGACCAGGAAATCTCCCGGTTTATGACCAGGGTTGAAGTTCAAGCAGTATTGTTGCGCCGTACCGCGCGTTTCTTGAAAGGTATGGACTTGAGTCTTATTGACGCGGTTGAGCTAGGGTGGCTTGACTCTAAGCATAGTAAAACTCAAGCTTTTAAGGAACTCCTCACCGGGATGTGAGGAACGTCTAGATAGATGGGTGGGAGGCTTAACTCCAATTGCTGTATGACCACCCCTCACTCAGACAACAATAAATTGACCTTGACCTTTTTATTCGGAATTGTTCCGATTAATCCCGGTTTAAGAGTATCCCCAACAGACCTAACCCAATTAAGCCACTGGTAGCCCCAGGGTCTGGCACCTGAGCCGATCCCTGGTCAGCATTGAAGGTTGACCAATTGAAATTTGAAGAAAACCGCTGCTGTTCTATCAACTGGCCTAATACTTGCCCACTGCCACCGCCACCACCGCCACCACCGCCACTGCCGCCACCACCGCCACTGCTACCGCCACCAGCACCGCCACCATAGCCCCATTCGTAGATGTCGAGCACATTCTGGATCCGGTCTTGATCTAGCCAGGATCCTGCTGTTTCGTTATAGCCATTGGCGATATACCAGTCGATCCATGAGGCATTCCAGTTAGGATCATTGAAGTAGGCACCGATTTTGCTGGCTAAGGTATTCTTGGCGTTGTTGAGCAAGTTATTGAGATTTAGGGTCATATTTGAGTCACTGGGGCGTCCATCTGAGCCCAACACAGTGGAGTTTAGGTTCCAGCCAATCACATCAAATGCTCGTAAATCTAGTGCTGAGATATCGGCCCTCTCTGCCCAACCTAGGGCTGGCTTCATAACACCCAAATCATTGCCCATACCGTCCCAGTGGCTGGCTTGATAGCCATCACCTCCTAATCCTAAATTGGGATCCTTGCCTTCAGAAAAGTATGCCAGAACTTTATTACCCCCATCAATGGAAAAGTAGGCGTCGGCACCATAGGCTAATTCAAGCATGTCTTGGTCTTCGCTCCAGGCACTATAGCGGTACATATCCAGGGAGGTAGTACGCATCAGACGGTCAAGGTTCATCTGATAACTAGCGTCATAATCCGCGAGTATCGTCGAATCCACCCCACTGACGAAGCCCAAGATATGACCAATTTCATGGATGCCGACACTGAGAAAGTCTATGGTGTTTGATGGGGTTGGGGCGTTACGCTGGTAATCATAGCTCCAATTGAAGGCGTCATTCATGACGATATAG
>NZ_JAAHGN010000697.1:0-4054 GCF_010672485.1 Moorena sp. SIO2C4
TATCAGCTATCAGCTATCAGCTATCAGCTATCAGCTATCAGCTATCAGCTATCAGCTATCAGCTATCAGCTATCAGCTATCAGCTATCAGCTATCAGCTATCAGCTATCAGCTATCAGCTATTAGCTTATGGGTCACAGGCTTCTAGCCTGTGCCACGGTACTGTTCGCGCAGCACCTCAAGTAGCGCAATCGGTGCTTTTGAATAAAATAAGCTGACCGCTGACTGCTGACTGCTGACTGCTGAATGCTTACCTTCTGACTTCCCTACTCCCTACTCCCTACTCCCTACTCCCTACTCCCTACTCCCTAGCTAATGCTATAACATTTCCATTTGAGATGTGAACATAAAATTAAACCTTTTAGGTAACACGGAACTCGGTATCTGCTAACAGGGGTAAAGAATACCGAGTTTTTTTAATTATAAAAAAATCACGTTCTCGGTTTACAAATCATTTGTAAAATCTCTAATAATGGCTAATTATTAGAGATTTTTATAATTTTTATTTTGGTAAAGAATTTAAGTTTTATTAAAATTTTAGGTATTTGTGGAAAAAATCGATTAATTAGGATACAGTTTAATTGACTTGAAGGGCTAAAATTATCAAGCTAAATCCGTTGAAGATAGTCTAAATGCTACCGGGGTGAAAATCTGCCATTAGATTGATCAGCTATGGACTGTGAACCAAATTTTAGAATGGTATTTGGAACCAGTACTATATCTCAAATCACTAATGAAAACCCTCAATTCCCTTATTAAGGTAGATTTAGGGGGATTATTGAAATATAAAAGACTTGGTTTTACGTTTTTATTGCGTAATTAATTAATCTTAATAATTTCAGCAATTTATTGGGCTTTATTAACGATAATTAGATTTTAAGCTGAAAAAGCTAATTACTAAACCATAATAGCTAAAACTTAGCTACATATAGTGAGGGAGCAAGCCTTGCGCCCCTACAATTAGGCTTGAGCAACGGATGCCAGAGTAATTTCTGAACTGCAATGGCTCATCAAGGGGAGTCAAGAAACTACTGCATCAGTTTCTAGTGATTGCATCTACGCGCAATAGTTATTTGAGAAATTAATTATGAGTTTGGATGGCACAATCTCTAAGACAATGTCTAAGTGTTCAGTTGGCGATATCTCCGAAATTGACAGCCAATCAGTGGATTGCAAAGCCTTGGGTGGCAACAAGCAAAAGCTGTTTTCCTATGTTGCTTATGGTTTGGGAATCCACTCGGCGCTACCAATCCCAGAGTTTATCCCAGCAGAAGTAGAGTGTGATGTTACGATTCACATTCAGAGTAATGATTACAGTACGGGATGCGTTCGCGTAGCGTCGGCTGAGGCCGTAGGCCACGCTACGCGATCGCCGAATCGCAAAATCAGTGACTACATTCCAAAGGAAGTTATCCAGCAGCCGATGGCTTTCCAGTTGAGTCGAGATGAGGCAGTGATTTATCTCAAAGACACAGGGCTGTTTCTGGTACAGGGGGGAAACACGATTATAATCATTCCCGCAGCAGGAGCCTGCCTGAGCCGCATTCAAACGGCTCTAGTGGGAACTGTGATGGCGATTCTGCTTTATCAGCGGGGATTGTTGGTGCTACATGCCAGTGTAGTCAATATTAATGGTGGTGCGGTTGTTTTCTTGGGTAATTCCGGTGAAGGTAAGTCTTCAATTGCTGCTGCACTCCATACTCAGGGATACAGAATCATCACTGATGATGTTGCACCTGTGAGATTGGATCAGGGGAAAGCGAAAGTTGCTCCTAGCTTTCCTCAAATTAAACTAAGTCGAGAAGTAGCTAAGGTTTTGGGATATGACCAGGATAAGCTGGGTCTGCTGGTACCGAAGTTAAATAAACCTGGCTATCTGTTAAATCAGGATTTTACCCAAGCGCTACTACCAATCCGGTGCATCTATGTACTGGTTTCAGGTTCACAGTTGAGTATTAAGCGTCTGAAACTTCAGGAGGCGGTGATGGAACTATCCCATCACTCCCGTCTAAACAGTTTATTTGACTCTGAGAAAGCATCCCATCTTCTTCAGTGTGCTCAGCTTGCCAATCAGTGTAGTGTTTATCGTCTCCAGCGACCTCGTAACTTGGCTTTGTTGCCTGAGTTAGGGAGGTTGGTGGCAGAACACCAATTTATACAAGGCAAAATGTAACAGGTAACAGGTAATATAATAAATTACCCAAAGCCCCATTATCCATTACTCAAAAAAACTTCAAGCTCCTAATCAACTGTTATCAAAAACTGTAATCAACCCCTTCAATTTAGTTGAAGGGGATTAGCGTCATCTGTCCGACGTAATATCTGGCGAATTTACGCCTAAACTCGCCTCTTGAAAACTATGGTACTCTGGTTTTGATGTCTGAGTGGAAGGCATATATATCTTGCTCCCCAATGCTGGTGTAGAGGTAGTTGCTGTCTGTTTTGGACTAAATTTAATCAGCTGTAGGACTAATGAAAATCGCTACCTGGAACGTCAACTCAATTCGGAGTCGCCAAGCTCAAGTAATAGATTGGTTGCAACGTACCCAAGTAGATGTGCTTTGCCTGCAAGAAACTAAAGTAGTTGATGCCCAGTTTCCGCGATCGCTTTTTGAAGAATTGGGTTATTACCTTTATATTTCTGGGCAAAAATCCTATAACGGTGTAGCCATCTGTAGCCGGAAACCAGCTACAGACGTAAGTATGGGCTTTGCTGCCGTGTTGGATACAGCTCAGGTGGGGGACCTAGATGAACAAAAGCGAGTGATTAGCGCTACAGTAGACGGCGTCCGCATTGTTAACCTATATGTTCCCAATGGGGCTTCGGTCAACAGTGAGAAGTACGACTACAAGCTGCGTTGGCTGAAGATACTGCGGGACTATTTACACAGTATCCTAGAAGAACAGTCCCATGAACTTTGTGTATGTGGGGACTTTAATATTGCCCTAGAAGACCGGGATATCCATAATCCTAAAGGCAAAGAAAAGCACATCATGGCTTCCCCAGTAGAACGTCAAGCCCTACAATCTGTCTTAGACCTAGGTTTAGGGGATGCCTTTCGCAAATTTACCAAAGAAGGGGGTAATTTTAGTTGGTGGGACTATCGCACCCGTGCCTTTCGGGGTAATCGGGGTTGGCGGATTGACCATATCTACCTAACCCCCAATCTTTACAATCAAGCGATTAGTTGTACCATTGACATAGAACCGAGAAAACTAGATAAACCTAGCGACCATTCCCCTGTAATCGTTAACTTATAGTCAAGTTTTAACGGCAAAAGCCATTCAGCTATCAGCTATCAGCCGTCAGCCGTCAGCTTTTGAATAAAAGCACCTCAAGTAGCACCATCTTTAGCGCATAAGCTGATAGCTGATAGCTGAATGCTTACACAACTGAAATAAATAATTAACCATTAAACTTAATAATTATAGCAGTCGAAGTAAAGGTTAAGAAATGTTTCTGTTCCCAGATCCGCTGTTCCCAGATCCGCTGTTCCCTAAAACCGATAACTTTGTACTCACCAAATTGACAACTGCTATATAACAATTAACTACCTTTAAGCACACCATCAATAGCCTGCAATAATTCCTTAGCGGTGTAAGGCTTAGACAAAAAGGTCTTAACCCCAGCTTCAGCCGCCGCATCGACTTTATCACTGATAGGCAACCCACTGATGCCAATAATTTTGAGCTGCGAGTTAATTTCTCGCAATTGAAGGATGGTTGTTGGTCCATCCATAACCGGCATCATCATATCCATCAGCACCAATCTAATGTCATCCTGATGTTGCCTATAGAGTGCGATCGCTTCCCTACCATCCCTGCTAGTCATCACCCGATAGCCATAGTTTTCTAAGGAAGTCTTGGTAATCTCACCAATAGCAGCTTCGTCATCCACCACTAAAATCAACTCACCGTTTCCTGTCGGTAGTTCTAGTTCTTCCTCGGAAGGAATTGGGAAGTGTTCTACTGCTGGCAAATATACTTTAAAGTTAGTACCTACGCCCAATTCACTATACACATTTACAAAACCGCCGTGACTTTTCACAATACCA
>NZ_JAAHGN010000698.1:0-4051 GCF_010672485.1 Moorena sp. SIO2C4
TAGCAATCTTTTTGTTTGTTTAGGATTTTTTTGGATGTAGTTCCAAGTGTAGCTCATGGTTTTTGAGGTTGATAAAAGTGATTAATTTTATCTTATTTTACCATAAGTTTGTTTTTTGGAGAGGTCTTATGCAATACAGAAAAGCCTTGATTTATCTAAGAGCGTGCTTTTACAATTCAAAGTAGTTCAGTAAGCAGAACTAGTTAGATTTGGTGATTTGGTAAGCCCATTAAAGCTCTTTATCTGAAGGTTTTTAAGCGTTTATGAAGCACTTACCTTGGTTATTTTACCCAGCAACCTGGCTGATCGCCGCCAAAATTTCGGCATTGTCGATTTTTCAAAGACTGTATGCAATACAGAAAAGCCTTGATTTATCTAAGAGCGTGCTTTTACAATTCAAAGTAGTTCAGCAAGCAGAACTAGTTAGATATGATAAGCCCATTAAAGCTCTTTATCTGAAGGTTTTTAAGCGTTTATGAAGCATTTACCTTGGTTATTTTACCCGCCAACCTGGCTGAACGCCGCCAAAATTTCGGCAACTACGTAATTTTTGATAGTTAGACCGATAAGTATATAGATACTTAAAAATAAGCTAGTAACACTCATAATTTAGCAGGTAGTGCATTAGCTGAATGATGAGTGCTTATAGCCTTAATAAGTCCTGAAATTATACACTTACCCGAGGGGAAACGCATCTTGTTTTTAAATGCCTACTAGATAGAAGATTTATACAATACGATAAGTATTTTTGGTAATTAATTTTTAAATCTTTTATGAGTAAGGCTTCTAGAATTTAGATGGAGTTGCCCTGACACTTACCCTACTCGTAAGTGTAGGAGCGTCACGCTAAATAGCACTCAAGTTTCTTAAAACTTAACATACTCAGTACGGAAGAACTATAAATATGACCATACCTACAACCAATATAAAGGTAACCGCAAGCTACATAGAGCTAGAGAAAATTCCTGACTTGAAGTTCTATGTTAACCACCGCAATCACTGGATAAGCTATGTAGCTATAGCTTACGTATTAGTTGGCTATGGACTTTCACTATTTTGTATTACAACAAATATCTGGTGGTTGAATCTGCTGGGAGTCCTCTTACTAATACACAATCTAACGTGGGCTGCCTTATTCCTCCACGAATTTTTTCACCATAATATTTTCTCCTCTCATCGTCTGAACGTGGTGTTTGGTGAAATCATGCTTTTTCTCACCGGCTCTTGCTATAGCGTTTTCTCAAATGTAGCTCGTCACCATATCGCTCACCATGTACGTCGAGCTGACTTTTCTCCATTTCATCCCTTTTCCATGTCTGATTTTCTACAGTCCCTACCGAAGCCTGTGCAGAGGCTGGTTGTTCTCCTAGAATGGCTATGCATTCCAGCAGTTAATCTCCTCTTTCGCTGGATGATTGCCCTATCGCCTTTCCTCGGTCAAAATCGCCGGGACGAACGCCTTCGTAATGCCTTGCTTTTGCTGCTGCGAGGGAGCCTATTTACAGCTTTAGCGATATATTCTCCCCGTGGAATTATTTGCTATTTCATCGCCTATATTAGTTTTCTTAACATCATACAATTTTTGGAGTGTTTTCAGCACACTTATTCGGTTTTTCACATAGATGGAAAGGTACCAAAACATAGTCAAAAATATGACGAAAATAATACCTATTCTCTGGTTTTGTCACCGCGCTGGTCTTGGCTAAGCTCATTAATATTTCTAAACAATAACTATCACAACGCCCATCATCGATTAATGAGCTGTCCCTGGTATTTACTCCCCAGATTGGATGATGAACTGTACTCAAGAAGTTATCAGCAGTATATTGGCGTGTCAAAACTGCTGAAAAACTACTTTCGCTATCGCATTCATCGTCTGTTTCAAGGTCAAGGAACTGTAGATAAAACTGAAAAAGGTCTTGATATTGAAAAATTTGCGGGTGCAACTGGTATGTCTTTTATGCTTCAGCGCAAGCCATTCGATTGGCTCAAGCTATCGTCCTCGGTATCTTCAAACAACTGATAACGTAATTGACATCAAACTAACGTTTTTTAGCTAATAGGAGACTAATGAAATGATTGTGAATGAATTGGAAAAACTTATTAACACCGAAAGGGATATTGAATGGGGCAATGGGAGAAGTCGTAGATTCTTGATTGAAAAAGATTCTATGGGATATTCCCTTACTGACACCACTGTTACTGCCAATACAGAGTCTTTACTGGAATACAAAAATCATAAAGAAACTTGCTACTGTATTGAAGGAGAAGGTGAAGTAGAAGCAGATGGTGTTATCTATCCCATAAAACCGGGAACTATGTATGCTCTCGATCAGCATGATAAGCATTACCTACGGGCTAAGACTAATTTGCGCCTCGTATGTGTTTTCACACCACCTTTAAAGGGTCATGAGTCCCACAACCTGAAAAATAATGTTGCTTCACAATACTAAGGGGGTTGTAATTTTGCCTAAGTTTTTATAAGTCATTAAATTAAGGCAGAAGGCAATTAAATGGGAATTGAAACCCCAACTAATTGTGGATACCTTACACAAGCTGGGGTTTTAAAGCCTAATGGCGGAAGGCAAGAAGTCTAAATTTAATACCAGTCTTTCCCGCTCAAGCCTCTGCCCTATAACTTTTGCCTTCCACTGAAGGCGGATCAAGGCAATTTTGACAAACTTTAAAAATACAGGATAATAATATGTCTGAGACGATTTCAATTGGTGGTACTGCCAACATTAGGGCAATTGACGAATCAAACTTTTCAGTCGCAATGACAGGAGTTTTTGATGGTGGTGTCTACGCAAAAGTAACTGGGTCACAAGATTTGCCCGATGGTAAGAAAAAATATGACTTGAAACACTACTTTGTGACCAATGATGGCAGCTATCTCTATACTGAGGATACATCAATACATACACCAGTTGAGGACAACTTATATATGGCTCAAACCGAATACAATATTGTCGAAGCTGGCGGTAAATTCAAGGGTCTAAAAGGTTCCTTTAAAAGCTGGGGAGCCATGGACTACAGTCGGGGGGTTGGTGTTCTCTGCTTTGAAGGAGAAATTTAGGATCGCCCGCAACTGACACATTTTTTATGCTAGGGTGTATGAAGCTTGAATAAATATTGTAGGTAGTCATAAAACTTGTAGTGTCACCCACCATTTTTATTTCTGTTGCGAACTGTGGTGTGAATGCTTTTACCATAGATGCACAAACTCTATGTCATAGTAATTCTGAACAATGCTTAAAAAATAGCGGCCTATGCAATCACGGATGGGCGTTCCAAAAGCAATTACCGCTAGCGCTAAGAAAGAATGCAAGTATTTTTGATCTTCTTGATAAGAGGGGTGATGCATACAATGATTCAGGCATTGATGATCCGGTTCAAGGAAAAATATCAAGACTTAACTATTTCAACAAAAAAGTTTAAGTTCTTGCTTTATAAATTATCCAAATTGTGTTGATTAGGAGATTAATTATGGATAATCAATTCAAATTAAAAATCACTGTCGAAAATCTAGCACCAAGAAATGGTACCTTGTTTAGTCCACTCTGGTTTGGTATTCATGATGGTAGATTTGATACATTTGACTTGAATTCCCCTGCATCAATAGCTATTGAGAGATTAGCTGAAGACGGTAATGCTGAAGACCTGATGGAAGATTTTAACGATACAGAAGGTGGGTTTGCCCAAGGGTTAATTGGGACAACTCCAGATCCTTTCCTAGATTTATTCCCAGGCGATATCGTGTCAACGATAGTTTCTATTGACAATAGTATTCCTGGTAGTAAGTATTTTAGCTACGCTTCGATGATCCTTCCTAGCAATGATGCTTTTTTCGGTAACGAAAATGCTATCGAACATCAGATATTTGACGATGCAGGTAATTTTGTTCCTACTAGCTTTATCATTTCTGGAACTGAAATTTTGGATGCTGGTACCGAAGTGAATGACGAAGATAGATTTAATGCAGTAGGCGTTGGCCCAGTTCCTTTAATTGATTTTCAACCAAACACTGGTATCGATGAAAAAGGTGTGATCA
>NZ_JAAHGN010000699.1:0-4047 GCF_010672485.1 Moorena sp. SIO2C4
TAGACCAAGGATCGCCAAGGCAAGATGCAATAGCATCCAGGGGGTATCTCCCAAAGCTCTCGGGAATATCCCGCGAGCGCCATAAAAATGTCAAAAAAGTCTAACACCGGGATGTAACCGCAACTATCTTACCTTGGTTTTCGGCTTTAATTTAAGTTACATAATAATCCCTGTCGGTGTTACCATAATTTAAGTCTAACAAATAATAATAGTTTTTGGTAGACTCTGCGACATTTTCTCTAGCTGTTTACTAACCCTATGTTCCCTATGTTCCCTCTGTTTCCTTTCTTCCCTTTCTTCCCTATTTTCTAAATTTCCATCTACCACACCCCTGAAACGTTCAACGCTTTAGGGGTTAATGTCGGGTGCATCTCATATTTGAAAATTTTGCGTAGGGTGTGTTAGGGGAGCCTTCATTTTTCGCCTCGTAGTCAGGGTTTGGATAGCCCGCCCCGTAACGCACCACCGTGTCAAACAGCTTTTAGGAGATGCACCCTTAGTGTCGTTCGTCGATTTTTTGTTTGATTAGATTAGGGTGTGGAAAGCTTGATAGTTGATCACACCTGAGATTATAGCAGTTGAAACGGGAATACTGATTCTATGCGCCATTTTGCATTTCCCTGATTAAAGTGTTTATCTAGCAAAGTGTCAATCACCCCACCTAAATCGACAGGTAATGGTTGGTCTTCCTGAGATTTGACCCTTAGCACGCTTGGGTTTAGCTGGTAAGCACTTCCGAATAGCTCCCGAGTTGAGATTATCGGACAATTCCATAATTATGAGGTAAATTCAATTTTGTTACCCCGACTCCCGACTCCCGACTTCCTCTTTAGTGACCATTAGACCATTAGTAGGGTGGGCAAAGTAATCTAATCATGAATACTCAAAAGAATCAAATGGTTTTTGCCCACCCTACAAGCTCCCGACTCCCTCTGTCTTGAGCATTAGTGCGTGGTAATTGGGACATCTTGCTAAACCCAAGGGGAGTAATAACTTTCACACGAGAGGTTGATCACCATGTATCGTGTACCAGTTTTATCAAAATCCGATGAACAAAAAAGTTTCCCTAGTTGTCAGTGACTTGTCCGGTGGTGGTGCTATCCGGGCATTTTTGCTCGGACAAGTCCTGAAAAAGCTCAACTATGCCATAGACATTGTGGGATTTATGTTTGGGAAGGAGTTATATGCCACTCCTCCTTCTGGTTTTACCATTACTTCCGTCCCTGGTGGTAAATATCCTGGAGTCTTAACCGCTGGCCGAGACCTGTTAAAAAAGATAGATGGCGATATTATCTATGCCGTAAAACCCAAACCCACCAGTTTTGGTCTGTCTGTGCTGAAAAAGTTTACTAGCCGTCGTCCAATCATTCTAGATATGGATGATTGGGAGCTAAGTTGGTATGGTGGGGACCAATGGCAGTATCGTCCAACCCTTAAACAGTTCGGTAGGGATATTATTACCAAAGATGGTCAATTGAGATATCCAGACCATCCCCTCTATATCAAATGGCTAGAAAACTTGGTCAATTATGCGGACGCTATCACTATAGATACTCAGTTTCTCAAGGAACGCTTCGGTGGTGTCTATCTATCCAATGGTAAAGATACCGATCTGTTTGACCCCGAGCACTATGACCCAGAACTGAGCAGGAAGCGTTATGGGTTATCGGAGTATCGGGTATTAATGTTTCCTGGTGCGCCACGACCCCACAAAGGAGTTGAAGATGTTTTAGTAGCGCTAGAGTATCTCAATCAGCCAGACTTAAGATTGGTGATTGTAGGAGGCAGTCCCTATGATGATTATGATCAACAACTGATCAAACAATGGGGACGTTGGATTCTTAAATTGCCCAGAACCCCAGTCGAAGAAATGCCAGAGGTCGTGTCAGCGGCTCATATTGTGGTGGTTCCCCAGCGAGATACTCTGGCGGCTAGAGCTCAGTTTCCTTTAAAATTGACAGATGGTATGGCAATGGCTAAGCCAGTTTTGTCTACCCGTGTTGGGGATATCCCAACAATTTTAGGTGATACCGGTTATCTGGTTGAGCCTAGTTCGCCACAACAACTAGCTGAGGGGATTCAACAGATATTTCAGAATCTAGATGTTGCCAATCATAAAGGACTTCAAGCCAGGGAGCTATGTGTAAAATACCATAGTGTTGATGCCATGGCGGCAGTTCTTGCAGATGTTATTGCTGATTTATAATCTGCTACGCTGTTCAACATAATATAATTTGGATCACTAACTAACAGCTTTTTTAACTAACAGCTTTTTTGTTGACTGTTTATGCTTGAATGGAGCATACGTAAGTCTTCCCCTATACCAACAGTCAACAGTCAACACTCAACAATAAAAAAAACAGTAATCATGTCTCCTAATCGATTACTCCTTAGCTACGCACTACGGCATCCTATCTTGATTGTCTTTACTGTCCTGCTGGGATTTTCCAGTGCCATGTTTAATAGTGTCGGTACAACCATAATTGTGCCGTTAGTGCTGGAATTTTTAGGTCAAAAGAAACTAGATTTAAGCAAAGCCCCGCCTATCATTCAGAAAACCATGGCTTTTTTTGAAGGCTTTGAAGGGGGCGATCGCTTGCTGTTCATGGTACTGGTAGTGCTCTTAGCCATTGTCCTGAAAAATGTAGCTAACTATGTCAATATCTTAGTGTCTACCCATTTATCCAAAAAAATAATTAATACCTTTCGTAAAGAAGGGATTAAATTACTCCTGGATGTGGATATAGATTTTTATGCTAAGACCAAAATTGGTGATATTATAAATCGGATTAGTCAAGAAATTGGTCGAGCCGCTAATGCCATTAAAATTGCCATTCAATTATTTACGACGGTAATCACAATTTTTGTATTTGTATTTCTTCTAATATCGATTTCCTGGCAACTCACTATTGCAACAAGTATTTTACTATTGGGCGTATTCATTATTAATCAAGTTTTTGTTAAGCGCTCTAAGAAATTTGGTAAAATTCTATCAGAAAAATCCCGAGGATATTCAGGAGCATTACTAGAAATATTAACTGGTATTCGGTTAATTAAATCAGTTAGTAATGAACAAGATGAATATCAACGGATTGAAAAAGTTATTGATGAAAGGGAACAGGCTGAATTTCAATCCCAGGCTAATTTTGCAGCAATTAACCCCATCAATGAAGTCTCGGGAATCTTGGCAATTTTAGCTATCGTATTTGTGGGCAAAAACTTCTTGTTGCAAGATAGTTCAGCAGAAGAACTGGAAGCGATATCTACTGTTTTGGGGATTTATTTATTCTTACTATTCCGTTTGTTACCAGTAATCAGTCAGTTGAATGGGCAAAGAAGTCGGTTTGCTAATGTGTCTGCTAGTACAGCAATCGTGGCTGATTTTTTGCGGCGAGACAACAAACCGATCATGACCAATGGCAAAAATATCTACACAAAGCTATCCCAAGAAATTCGCATTGAAAATCTCTCGTTTGCCTATCCTGGTCATCAGGATTCGGTACTCAATGGGGTGAATTTGTCGATTCCTAAAGGCACTACTATGGCATTAGTAGGTGCTTCCGGTGCCGGTAAGTCAACCTTGGCAGATTTGTTGCCACGATTTTATGACCCAGTTGAAGGACGAATCACTATCGATGGCAAAGATTTGAAGGATTACGATATCCGTTCCCTCAGACAAGCGATGGGGGTTGTTAGTCAGGATACGTTTTTATTTAATAATTCGGTGCGCAACAATATTGCTTATGGAATGACAGATGTGACCGAGGAAGATATTATTGCAGCAGCGAAACGAGCCAATGCCTATGAATTTATCATGCAATTACCCCAAGGGTTTGATACCAAAGTAGGCGATCGCGGTGTACTCTTATCCGGTGGACAACGCCAACGCATGGCCATTGCCCGGGCACTGCTGCGGAATCCAGATATTTTAATTTTAGATGAAGCAACCAGTGCCTTAGATACGGTTTCCGAACGGCTAGTACAACAAGCTATTGATGAACTCTGTCGCGATCGCACAACGGTAGTGATTGCTCACCGACTCTCCAC
>NZ_JAAHGN010000007.1:0-31230 GCF_010672485.1 Moorena sp. SIO2C4
TGAACTTTAACTCTTGCTGATAACGTAGTCCCTGATGGGACTTGGGCTGGTCAGGTAATGATTCACAAGCCCCCGGATTTATCCGTGGGGTTTGCTACTCCCAGGCTCCTGACAGAGTTCAATGCTAAATAATGAGTTCGCCTTTTCAATAATATCATCAGCATTGCTGGACCGAGGGAACTGGCCACAGCTCCACTAGCAAAAAGAACCAATGAAAACACTGTGGAGGAAATAGAAATCGCCGCAATTACAGCGAGTAGTCCCACCACTAAGGTCATGAATTGCTCGTATTTCACGCCATATTTCCGGGACATCCTCCGATCCAACCCCGGAGAAATATCTCTAGCGATCGCACTGGAACAAACCAGAAGTTGGGAATCCGCTGTAGAGGCAATGACAGAAAAGACACCAGCCAACACAATACCGACTCATAATCCATCCACTGTTTCCCGTTGCTCCAGCACTCAGACCCACAAAGACTTTCCCAAAAGAGCGTGAGCCAAGTAAGTAGTCGGATTCTGTATTATCGGAAGATTTAGCAGCTAGAGCCCCAATCCACAAAAAAATTACTATAAACAATCCAAAACTGAAAATTGTAATACCTGATTCCATTAGTTTTTATCTAAGGTTTTTGAGGTTTAACTGCTCCGGTTTGCGAACTCCCAAGCTATGAATACCATGTATGAATACTATGGTATAAAACTGAAACAAATTCTCCCGGATGTCTGCCACTAAAAATTTTTATTCGCTTTTGGTAATGGGTAATGGTCGTCCAATTAAGGATTAGCCATGACGCCATAATCAGCTCTCTAATTTCTTTTATAGAAAGGGGATTAGAGAGCTTTAAAATTTCAAGGCGATACCGTTTCCTACAAGCTATTACACCGATCAGGAAAAAGTTTTTCCTATAGTATCATATTCGATTAAATACCGATAATTTCGGGGGGTTGCTTATACCAAGTTGTGTTCTTGCTATGTTAATCCCGTTGTTACTCGCGTTGGAAGAATAATATTATTGCAAAGCTTAGTGTTCAGTGCTTAGTGTTCAGTGTTGTGCAGGAAGCGTAAATTGACACTCCCCGCCCGCTTATGAGCGGGGATTCTTGGCTCTACGACTCGTCGTGGCTCTTTCAAACCGGAGTCAGAAAAAGTAGAGGACAAATCTCCCCAAGCGTTTAGATCATAGATCTAGGTTTCGGTGTGCCCCACCGTACCTTTTTTATATGAATAGACAGAGGTGCGACCCGTGGCGAATTAAATTCGCCAAGGTCAAGCGCACCTTTATACTTTTTTATCTAAGTTTTTCATAGACGTTGTAGTCGTTAGACCAAATTACGCAATACGTATCTCATACATATTTTTTACGTTGTCTACTTATGATTAGATAGTATTTATCTAGCTTTTTAGTTTATTGTAAGGGTTTTTATTATAACACGCTCTGTGAAAACTGTCAAGTTTTAGCTGAAAAAGAAAGCCGTCCTATAAGGACGGGGCGCGATTACCCAATTTTTTCGGTAAAACGTACTTCCCACTCCAGGCTCAGACTCTACCCCAATCTGTCCCCCGTGATTTTCCACAATCTTCTTGCAGGTGGCTAGACCAATACCAGTGCCAGGATAGTCTACGGGCTTTACTGAAACCTTGACTTGGGGGGATTTCCCTGGTGCTTGAAATTTAATGGCATTGCTGATCAGATTTTGAAAGAGAACAACTTCTAGCTGCTGCGCGAGTATCAAATGAGCGATTGGCAATTGGCTCATCAACCAGAGTCCATAATCTTTCTGCTGGTTGCAATTCCGGTGAGTGAGAAGGTAAAAATATTAAATGCAATCCCTCTGGTAATTCTACCCCCTTACTGGTATGCCATCCAGGGTAAGCGCAAGAAAAACGAACTCATAATATGCTAGGGGAACCGATGTCACAATCAAGGTATCCAATGGTCATTGGCTTCGATCAACCCACTAAAACCACCGCAACTTGGATTCAGTTGTCTCTATTCGACCAGTGCGGGACTTATCGCTCCCCCAAACCCCCTCATCAGTTAACTTGCACTGCCCTAAGCAACTGATTTATTGTTGACGGTTAACGGTTAATGGTTGAGGGTTAACACTCAACCCAGTTAGATACATAGAAAACCTGTTGTAGTTTTTTGAGATAAGTGGTATAAAGCGCTACAGAAAAAAAAACGGGGTGTAATCAGGAGTGATGGCTCAGTCAGTTGTGGTTGACTGGTGCAGACGCGATCGCTCCTGTTTTCTTTTGTTATAGGAATTACACAGTTGACTTGGTTTTGCCTACCTAACCCCCTTCCTCTGCCTGAGCAACCCCAGTTTGCGGAGATCCAGTATGGGTAGTGAGCAATGCGCTAGAGTAGGATAGATAGGGTAATTGAGATTAATTAACGGCGTAAGTCAGCCGACAGAAGGATGAGCTCTTGGCGCGATCGCTTAAATAAATTTGGTGGCAAAACTAGATTTGTAGTTTTTCGTTTGTTTGTACACTTAGCTGGTTCAGAAGTAACACCCTTGTTGGGGGTACTCAATCGTGCGGCACGGGAAGCCGTTGAATCAGATGGGGATTTGAAGGTATTAGGGGAAGAACTGGTAGCAATTTGTCAAAACCTCCTACAGCTGCAGATCTACTGGCAATCCGCAGCGAATGAAGGGGATGTCTTCTGGAAAGAAGGAGAAGCTGGGGACTACGTTAATGAACTGTTTACTGACTCAGCTGGGCGCTATCTGTCTGAACCAGATTTCACTACACCCTTAGGTGAAAACGAACCTTTATCCCTACCTGTGACCCAAAACGTAATTGTTATGATCACAGTAGCTTACGAAGGGGAAGTTCCTGAACTAGAAACTAACCTAGCTAGTGTTGAGTACCTCGAAGCAGGTCTAAAGGCATTGATTAATCTCCACTATCAGGAAAGTTTGCAAGCTATTCAGGTTCACTTCTCTCCAGCACAGTTGGGTGATGAACTGACTGATGAGCAAATTTTACTCAATTTCCCGGAACTGGTTCCCCTGTAATCATAAGTAAATTAAATAAATATAGATAGTGTTATAGTTGTCACTATCAGTAAATCAGGTGATGGGGTGATGGGGTGATGGCCAAGACGAACGAAACATCATCCCCAAGTTTTCGTCTTGCAAAGAACGCTAGCCCATAGCAAAGCGCGATTAGACAATAATGATTTAACAGAACAATAGTGATTTAAGAAAACTTTTTTAACTATATGTTACGTACAATTGCGATTTTTGTTCTATCTCTAACCCTATGTTGGACTACAGTAGGGTGTGGTTCTCCTAACTCAAGCCAAGTGTCGCTGAATCGGGGTGGCAATACTTCCTTTACTCCGACTCGGTTGAGTGATGGGAAATATCCCGTACAACAGGCAACCTACGATGATGTTAATGGGGTATATACCCTAATGGTGCTCAATACTCCTGCGGGTAGTCCACCAGTGTTTCGGAGCAGGGATTTGCAGATGGCACGTCTGACTGATGAGCAGGTTGCTGCTGGGGAAAATACGTATCTGAGTATTGATGACAATCAGCCGGTGATGTACCTGACTGAAGACTTCCGGATTGAATATGTCCACAATGTCACTGAGACTAGACCTAATCCTCAAAGTGGTCAACAAGAAACAGTAATCGTGCGTCAGCAATCCAGTTTCTGGGCTCCGTTTGCTGGTGCTTTGGCTGGTCAAGCTATCGGTAGTATGCTATTTCGACCTCAATACTATGTTCCACCAGTTTATCAACCGGGAGGAGTTTTAACTGGTTATGGTGGGTATGGTAACAGCTATAGTCAAGCAGTGAAGCGATATGAAACAAGGTACAAAGCACCGCCACCTGTGGTTAAAAATACTCGCTCTTTCCGCACGACTGGTAGCTTAAGAAAATCTCCTGCAGCTAATCAAGCAACTACTCGTAAAGCCTCACCCAACGCTAATCGCTCCACAGGAAAGGGTTTCGGCTCAAGTCAGTTACGCACCTCTAGTCCATCGAGTACTAAGAAAGCCAAACCCAGAAGCAGTGGTTTTGGCAGCACGAAGCGGACGCGTTCTGGCTTTGGTAGTAGTCGTGGTGGTAGTCGTTCCTTCAGACGCCGCCGCTAGTTTTAACGCCCCTTAAAAACCTAAAAGAAGCTTCTTTTGACTTTAGAAGCTTCTTTTTTTGCTGCACTATCAGGCTAGTTTGCCACTGACTAATATAACTGGGGTGCTAGGATTCGAACCTAGGAATGGCGGGACCAAAACCCGCTGCCTTACCGCTTGGCTACACCCCATTGATTCCACTTCTAAGATGATAACAGATTTGACTGGGAATATGTCAAGTATTTTTTTTGTTATTTTTCCTTTGGCTTAAAGGGTGATGGGGTGATGGGTTGATGGTTACCGGCCGGAAGGAAGACAAAGAGATATTAATGGCATGAGCTATCTTGTCTTTGTCCCCCCTCTTCCTCTTTAACTTAGATTCAGGCCGGATAAATCCGTAAACGTCGATTGGGTTCATCGCCAAAGCTAGAAGACTTGAGGCGATAGTGTTCAACTAACTCGTGTTGCATCTTCCGCACTTTAGGCGATCGCGGCAACAATTCTACGGGTTGGCCTTTGGGAATCACAATTTGCTCAACTGCTAAACGGGCTTCTTCTAGAGCCTCGATTTCATCCTCGCTACCGTTTTGGGCAAATAACTCCAAATCAGCAGCATCGGGAATTGTGGGGTCATCCATGTGCAACAGACGCCTTAATGCCCGAGTAATCTGGGGTATGGAGCTAGCTTTGATGGCGTGAATCGGGATCTGACGAGATTTAGCAATGGACTTGAGCTTGGAGTGGCTTTTGACATGCGATCGCAATCCTAAAACCACATCAGCAGTATCCATGTTTTTTGTCAAGACCACAGGCAAATTTAGGATTTGGATCACTTGCTCGATTTGATGACGACTAATGCCGTAAGGATAGACCTGTAGTGGCAAATCCTCACCATTTGGTCCTAACATCTGCATCCCTTGACCCAAGAGCTCTTGCTGTGACCAAGATTCAGCCAGCAGCTGTTCAAACATGCTATTTTCTCGAGCTGGCTCTGGTTCTTGAAGGGATAGGGGCTTCATCTGTCCAGATGAACGCCAACCTTTTGGTTGGCTAGGAGTCGTTAGGGTAAGGTGACCCCTGCTCCGACCATTTAGGGGAGTGGCAACTGGAGCGCTAGGTAATTCTCGGGTAATGGTGACCTTCCCATTTTCATCTTCTGTCCTGACTGGGGGATTTGGTTGACGTCCCCTGAGCAAATTATCAACCGTGTCCGCAACACTTTCATGTACTACCCAACGCTTACGCTCTAGCATTTCTACAGCGATTTCAAAGGTTGGGGGGGCTTTGCGCTCCAAAACGGTTTTCTGAGAGCCTCGCCGTCTGGCTTCGTCATCGCCTAGGGTGACAGCCTGGATACCGCCTACTAAATCGGAAAGGGTGGGATTTTTAATCAAGTTTTCAATCCGATTGCCGTGAGCAGTTCCCACCAGCATCACCCCCCGTTCCGCAATGGTACGAGCGGCCTGAGCTTCTAGTTCTGTGCCAATTTCATCGATAACGATCACCTCTGGCATATGGTTTTCCACCGCCTCAATCATCACCTGATGCTGATGTTCTGGGCTAGCCACCTGCATCCGTCGGGCTCGACCAATAGCTGGGTGGGGAATATCGCCATCTCCAGCAATTTCATTAGAGGTGTCGATAATCACGACCCGTTTGTCTAATTCGTCTGCCAGAACTCGGGCAATTTCCCGTAAAGCAGTGGTTTTGCCTACACCAGGACGCCCGAGCATCAAAATTGACTTACCAGTTTCCACCAAGTCACGAATCATGCCGATGGTACCAAAGACCGCTCGACCAACACGACAGGTTAAGCCAATAATTTCCCCTGGACGGTTCCGAATCGCACTAATGCGGTGCAAGGTGCCCTCAATTCCGGCTCGGTTATCACCGCTAAAGGATCCCACTCGCTCAACACAGTGATTGATTTGTTCGATAGTAACTGGTTGATCAGAAAGGTACTCTGCCCGATCACGAAAGCGCACTTCTGGGAAGCGACCGAGATCCATAATCACTTCGATCAAACTGTCCCTTTCAGCATGTTGCTCCAATAATGAGCGAATTTCGGCTGGCAAAATGTCTAGTAATTTTGGCAGGTCATCTGTAATTTGTTGACAGTTTGAAATCCTCTGAGTTTTGTCCACTGTGTCTTGGTGTTCCTTGGTAGGTAGAGTGCCACAATCTAGTTGAAGATTGTCACTTACCTCTGAGGATTGAGCCCTTACGGTCATCGCCTCAACCAAGTTATTTTCATAAACCACTGGTGATTCTTGATTGAATGACACTTGTTGATCTGAAAACTTGCTTAGTGGAAAATTCACCATTTGTTTTGCTCAAATAAAGCGATTTCTGCTGTTACGTTTTGCCCTATTTAAATTGCGGTTATTGGTCAGATCTTGGATTTAATTCATGTCTAATTTAACTCCTAATACTTGACGATTTTTATCCCAATTTAATCGAACATTCTTTCTCGATTAAAGTCAAGAAAATTAGATACTCTTGGGGATTTTTTTGACTGATTTGAGTTGAGCAACCAGGGCATGGGCAGTTGCCACAGCCTGCCAGAGCAGATCTGGTACATCCTCAAGGTTTCTAGAGGAGGGATTAGGAACGAATCCCTGGTGGTGATCAACGTCTTTGTCATAGTCTTGTTCTAATTTTTCTACAATCGGTGAGAGTAGAACTCGGGCGTAGCTACCGTAAGCCACACCGGCAATGTAGGATAGGTTATTTGGTTGTTCGCCCTTGGGGTTCGAGTAGGGTAGGTTATTTGGTTGTTCGCGTAGCGTGGCCGAAAGGCCAAGGTTGTTGTAAGAACGTTCAACCGGCAACCTGCCAACTTTCAACAATTCTTTAGAACCTTCAACGGGCAACCTACCAACTTGGCGGTTCAACAGCTTAGCTGCTCTTAGTTTGCTGACGGTGTGGTTATTGGTACCACCAGCTAACTGTACGTATCCTGGTAATCCAGCAGCGATGACTTTCTCAGCGAGTTTGATAGCAGCATGAGTTGTGCCCATGCCTATATCCCCACTCATAGGACGTCCATCGGTTTGCCAGATTAGAGGACAGGGTAAAGGCTGGATTAGTTGGTAGATTTCTTTTAGGTAGTCAATCAAATCTTTACCATCTGGGCAGCTAATGGCTAGGAGTTTGAGTTGAGCGCACCAGGGTGCGATCGCATGCCAGAGTCTTTTAAAATCTGGTAAATTCCCGACTTTGGTGTGAATTTCTATAGCATCAACGCCATTGCTTAGAATCAGGGGTGCGATCGCAAAAGGAGCTGATACGTATGACCGAGTAGTGATCAGCTGATGGGGGCAAACTGGCAGACAACGACCACAGCCATAACAGCGTTGGTCGAGCACACCAGAGTAAGCTTCACTGCCATTCTGGAAAGTAATTGCTTGTGCTGGGCAAATCTTTTCACAGGGACGAGGGCAGTCCCCTGGACACAAATCCGAGTCAAATTCGGCTTTCCGGAAATGGGGGTCTTCCCCATCATTCAAGCTCACCATCAGCCATGGTCTGCCAAGGAAGCCAAACCCTCGCTGTTTGGCTTCTTTTCCCATGGTGCTGGCGACTTGTAAGGCATCTTTCGCCGCCGAAATGACCGCCGGGTCAGCTGCCACATCAATACAATCGGCACCGGCGAGGGTGTAAGCCAAGGTTAGGCTTCTAACAGCAGGGAGGTGTTGAAAACTGGCTCCGCAAATGAGCTTGAACCAATGACCCTCCCTTAAGGAATGTAAGGGATAGTAAAGTTCAGTCACTCTTATATGCTAAATCTTTAAGCCGAAAATGGGGAGACTAATTTTACAATTCGAGTAATGAAAAAGGTTTTTTTTGAGGCGCTTACAAACCTTTCCGGGGGGGAAACTCCCTCAATTTTTTTCAAAAAATGCAGATTTAGGGTAGTTGGTTTTCTTCTTACACTAAATGTAGCGGTTGATTTTTTACAGCTGATCTCAATAAAATAATGGTGTCAATTAATTCAAAATTCTTTTGATTACAAGCCATCCCACGTGATAGTTAGTCGTGGGATGGAGTTTAAGCATTGGGAATCTTGGCGCTTATTTGGTTAATCAATAATCGCGTTCAGCAGGACCTCGGCTAAGGTCATATTCTCCATGTCTTCTAGAGTGACTGTATCCACGATGTCAAATTGAGCCCCAGCCCCTTGAAGGTCATCATCAAGTGCTTTAAGAAACCGAGTTGCCATGGCATCATTACCCACTTGGATCAGTGAAATGCCTAGTTCTTCATCCTTGTCTATTTGCCGAGATGCTTCAATGATCACTCGCATTACAGCTTTGCGGTCATCTGGCTCACCATCGGTTATCACCAAGAAGGTTTCCCCATTCGGTTTAGTTTGCCCAGCCGCTTTGCGCTTAAAGTAGTCATCGGTGGCATCCTTTAGCACACCAGCGAGATCGGTGCGACCCATGGGATCATTTTCTTGGAAAATTTGTTCTACTTTATCTGAGGTAACATTATCGTACCGTCTAAAGCGACTAGAAAACAGGTAAACCGTAATCCCATCTGGATCGAGCTGTTCACATTTTCTGGCCACTGCTAAGGTAGACTCTTGGGCAATCTGCCATCGACTTTTGCTCCTATCTTGGTAGTCTGGGCTAGACATACTGCCGCTTTTGTCGATGATTAACGTATAGTCACGGTCTTCCACGAGTGAACCTCCCACGAAAAAATTTCCTCCTTACCTTTAATTGCCACGATTTCTTAATCTAGCTTAGCTAATATTCCCACAGCTCATCTGAGTGTTTTTGCCCTAAGATTCTTGCCAGGAGTTTATGATGCCAATATCTAATTATTATTAGAACTATCCTTTAATAGCAGCACCATAGGCTTGATAACCATGAGACCTTAAGGTAGATGTATTCCCTTGACTATTTTATCTATTTACTATTCTAAACTTAGATATTAACAAATAGGGGGAGCGTGAGGGGGACGGAATTCCGCACCTTAACAGGGCAAACGCCTCTAAATTTTATTGACAAATTTTCTATTTTGTGATAATGGTGCATCTCACTTTTGCAATTAAACAAAAATTCTAATAAAATTCCCAAACTGCCTACACTACCCACCCTCCCTAAAATCCCCACGCTTCCGACACTTCCGGCACTTCCCTTGTTTTTTACAAAGATGAGATGCACCCTGTGATATAATAAATCCCGCAGCGAATTCATATTGTCAATAAACCCTGGCTTATAGTGCCGCCAAGTTGTGCTTGTTGAGAATGGATTTGTCACATATAGTGTTTTGTGGATTTAGCAAACACTATATATATCAAGTGTTCAGAAAATTAGATGCTTTCGTTTACCCTGCACTAAACGCCGGTTAAGTTGAGCACCAAATATGAGATAGTGATTTCATGACTAATTTTTAGCTGTCCGGCAAAAGAAGCCCCACATCCTAATGCGCAGCATAGGTGTGGGATGAATTTTGCACAGGGTATGCACGGAATGGGGAAACTAGCTATTAAGCTTGTGATCAATTCCGATTGAGTCATTCCTCTGAGTTCTGCTTCCTGTAGTAACTGTCTTTTTTCAAAATCGGTAAGCCTGATAATCAACTTTTTATTTGTAATTTTGACTTGTTATATGTATATACGTTTGTTATCATTATAGTAGGTCGATAAATAGGAGGCAAGTGATGAGGATAGCATATCAATACCGATTAAAACCAACCAAAGAGCAAAAAGCCACAATAGACAATTGGTTATCTATGCTTTGTTGTCAGTACAATTACCTTTTGGCTGATAGATTTAATTGGTATGAGCAAAATCGCTGTTCTATTAATGCCTGCCCCCTTGTTTGTTACCTTCCAGAATTAAGAGAAAATCCAGATTATTACAGTCAGAAGAAAAGCTTGCCAAACCTCAAAAAGACTCATCCTTGGTATAAAAACATGCATTCTCAGGTGCTTCAGGATGTGGTTAAAAGGGTGAAATTGGCTTTTGACAGGTTTATTAAAGGAGATAGTAACGGAAAACGTAGTGGAAGACCCAGATTCAAGAAGCGTCACCGGTACCGTACGTTCACTTACCCCCAAATGAAAGAAGGATGCTTGGAGGGTAACTTGATTAACCTGCCAAAATTAGGACAAATCAAGATTGTATTGCATCGTTCTATTCCTAATGGATTCAAGATTAAGACAGCTTCAATCACTAAAAAGTGTGATGGCTATTACTTGGTCTTGTCTCTAGAAGACAAGACCGTTCCCGTTCGCGCAGCGTCGGCTTCGCCGAAAGTGAAACCTGATATTAACCCTGATTTAATAGTTGGCATTGATGTTGGCCTAAAAGAATTCTTGACTACTTCTGAAGGGGAAACTATTGGCATTCCCCAGTATTACCGAAAGTGTCAAAAAAGATTAAAGGTTATCCAGAAGCGGATATCTCGACGGAAGAAGGGTAGTAACAATAGACTCAAGGCTATTAAGCAACTTGGTAGGCAGCACAAAAAAGTAGCTGATCAGCGAAAAGACTTTCATTTCAAGACAGCAAATTACTTGTTGTCCAAATATGATGTAGTAGCCCATGAAAAGCTAAATGTTAAGGGATTAGCTAAATCCCGATTGGCTAAATCTGTGTTAGATGCCGGGTGGTCACGCTTTCTGACAATTCTTTCAAGCAAAGCCTTAAATGCTGGCTTGTTGGCAGTTGCAGTAAGTCCCAAAAATACTTCGCAGAATTGCTCCAATTGTGGAAAAAAAGTTCCTAAAAAACTGCATGTTCGCTGGCATGATTGCCCTCATTGCGGATGCAGTCTTGACCGGGATCATAATGCGGCAATAAATATAAGAAATAGAGCGGCAGGGCAGTCCGTTCTTAAAGCCCAGCGCCTCCTAAGGGATACCCGGATTGANTACCCCATGAGCAACTGCCGTGGTCTCCCCCATGAGCGACTGCCGTGGTTTCCACGGGGCTTACAAGGTGCGGACGCAGGTTCCGCACACAGCCCCTCCCCATGAGCGACTGCATCAAGACAGGGTAAATGGATCTACATTAGAAAACCCTTACTCAGAAATAAATTCCAATTCATAACCTAAAGCAAAAATCAGATTAATGCCAGCTCTAGTAGGCATTTAAAACTTGGTGCATCTCACATTTGTAATGGTGCCCTTGACCCATTAATAATTAAATTCTCCACGGGTCGCACCTAAATGTTGCTAGTGGTGCGTGATAAGACGAGTTCGCCCTCATTTTCTCGGTAGCCAGTGTTAGGACAGTGCGTCCGATTGTAACCGGCAAGATGCCCGTTCCACCGGGTGCATCTCATATTTGTAAAAAAGTTGCGTAGTGGCGTGGCACACCTTAAATGTTGCTTTAGAAAAATACCATAATCTACTTTTAACAAGGGTTTAGCGGAAAAAACTATTGCACTATTTTAGCTGTGCCACGCCAGTAGGGTGTGTTAGGGGGGCCTCATTTTCAGCCTCGTAGCCAGGGTTTAGACAGCCCGCCCCGGATGCTGCTGGCGAAATATAAGTTAACATCCAAAACACTGATTCTGCCGTTGATTACGTTACAAAACTATAAAAAGTTTTTCGACCATTACAGGCAATATCAAGGCTTTCAGCGTGTTAAGAAATGTTTCGCCAGCAGTATCGCCCCGTAACGCACCACATTGTCAAGCAACAAAAATGAGATGCACCCGTTCCACCAAGATGCCCGTTCCACCCACCGGGTCAAACAGCTTTAATGAGATGCACCCTTTAAAACTTCAATCCAGCAACGCCAGTGATCTTTATCAAGCCATAATTTTGAGTTCAATTAAAAAAGTATGTTGAGTAATTTTTTGCCAGATGACGTTAGTGAGCCAACTGAAGTTAAAACATCTTTTTTAAAGATTAGAGGGAAAAGTTTAATATTTGGTAATGTTGTTTACCAAATTCATAATATTACAAGTATCGGATTAGTTGATTTGAGCAGTAATGCTACATATAAACAGCCAATGAACAAGCTTTCTATTGTTTTATTTATTATAATGATAATAGCTTTGGCTACTGTATTGTATGGATTTTTTTCAAACATAATTGTAGTTATAGCTATTGGAGCTTGGTTAATTTATGACTCTAAGAAAACTATAACTAAAAAAATAAACAAATATGGGATGACTATTTATACAAATAATGGCATAAACAAAATTTTAGTAAGTAGGGATAAGGAATTTATTAAAAAAGTTATTTGGACTTTGTCTGATGTGATGAATAGCAATGAACCCAAAGCTATTACTTTTAACTTTGAAACTTTGGATATGTCTGATAAATCAATAGAAATTGAAAGAAATATTGGTTCTCCTGTGGTCTCAGGCGATATTGAGGGGGATATTGTGAACTGGGTTTAAAAATTATCAAACTCTGATTATTGTCAATCTATTCAATGGATTAAGGAGCTTAAAGGTGGCAGATAAATCGATTAAATTTACTGGGACTAATAATAATAGCCCTATATTGTCAGGTAATGTCAAAGGAAATATTTATAATAATACATATAATTCAGAACAGAAAAGGAATCTTGCTGAAGCTGCAAGCGAGATTCAACAACTTCTAGAACAGCTAGAAAAGTCATATTCCACCCAGACAATTACTGGAAAGTTGAACATTGCAACTAAAGCCATAGAACATATTGAAAGCAACCCAAAACTGTCCGATAAGATAGTTAATGCCTTAAAAGCAGGAAGCATTCAAGCTTTGGCACAACTCCTCAATCATCCCGCATCCAGTTTTGTTATTGCTGCTTTGGAAGAATGGGATAAAAACTAGGGCAAATGCATCTAAACCAGAACGGGCTTTGGCTCCCTCACCCCTAAATTTTAGGGTCAAGAATGAAACAGCCCCCCAAGCGAGCAATCCCTCGCTTGGGGGGCTAATAATAGCATTTCATCCAAGTATGAATGCCTTAGACTTTAGTAGTAAAAGCTGCGGTTACCAACGGCTGCGGCTAACACCGTCATTAGGCTTGTGAATGATGAAGCTGAGAACTTGGCACTGCTTAACGTTATCAAAACCCACAACCCGGATATAGCAGTCGCGGTATTCAGAGCGACACTCATCCACTTCCGCTAGCACATCTTTAGGTGAGGTAGCCTTGAACAAAGGCAGTTTCCATAATGTCCAGTAGTACTGCTCTGGTTCAGAGCTTTCGTTGAACTCGATCGCGGGAATGTAACCTTCCGCTAAGATGTACTCCACTTGCCGCATAATCTGAGTGTCACTCAGGGGAGGTAAGTAGGAAAGGGTTTCGTAACGACGCTCTTTTGGTAATGTTTTCATAGATTTTGATGCTCTGTTTGATTCTCTGTTGAAGTATAGGTATGAAATTTGGGGGATACCAGGTCACGTCTTCGGTTGAACCAATTAGTTATCCGAATCAGTTTGCTGCTCAGAATTAGTCGGGTTATCTGGAATAGTGAATTGCGTGATGCGCTCAAGATGCCGACGCCGATGTTCTATATTCGACTGCCGAATAGTGGTGCAAACCATTTCAGGCAAGAACTCGGCCACTTCCTCCGCTATATGTTGCCGCACAGTCATAATCCGCAACGCAAATTCAGGTTTAGCCCGCAGTAATTCCTCAAGATAAACGTCTCCATCTTGGATACTTTGTTGTGAGGAAAAAGACTGTAGCCAAAGCGCTCGGGGAGGGTCGGTTTCTCTTAACTGGTTTACCACTGTCCGCAGTGCTTGATAGGTCATATAGCTAGCCAGCACCTTGGCTGTATCTTTCGCAACTCGTTTTAAATCCATGGTTGAACCCAGTCGTTTGGAAAAAGTATGAAGTCTAAAGTATGGCGTTTCATACTTCAAACTTCACAGCTCAAACGGCATCAGACTGTATCCATTGCCTCGAACTCGAACTTGATTTCCTTCCAAAGTTCGCAAGCAACTGCCAACTCAGGACTCCACTTAGCAGCTTCCCGGATAATGTCACCACCTTCACGCATCAGGTTACGACCTTCGTTACGAGCTTGGATACAAGCTTCTAGAGCTACCCGGTTTGCAGTAGCACCAGGAGCATTACCCCATGGGTGACCTAGAGTACCACCACCGAATTGTAGGCAGGAATCATCACCAAAGATTTCTACTAGCGCAGGCATGTGCCAAACGTGAATACCACCAGAAGCCACTGGCATTACACCAGGCATGGAAGCCCAGTCTTGAGTGAAGTAAATACCCCGTTCGCGGTCTTGCTCAATGTGGTCTTCCCGCATCAGGTCAACGAAGCCCATGGTGATACCTTTTTCACCTTCAAGCTTACCGACTACAGTACCGGAGTGGAGGTGGTCACCACCGGACATGCGCAAGCACTTAGCCAAGACGCGGAAGTGCATACCGTGGTGTTTCTGACGGTCAATCACAGCGTGCATAGCGCGGTGGATGTGCAGCAGAACGCCATTATCACGGCACCAACGAGCCAGAGTGGTGTTGGCGGTAAAGCCACCAGTGAGGTAGTCGTGCATGATGATAGGCATGTCCAGGGACTTAGCAAACTCAGCCCGCTTCATCATCTCCTCGCAGGTGGGAGCAGTGACGTTGAGGTAGTGACCTTTGATTTCGCCAGTTTCAGCTTGGGATTTGTGGATTGCTTCTGCTACGAACAGGAAGCGATCGCGCCAGCGCATGAAGGGCTGGGAGTTAATGTTTTCGTCGTCTTTGGTGAAGTCGAGACCACCGCGCAAGCACTCATATACTGCACGACCGTAGTTCTTAGCGGATAGACCTAGCTTGGGCTTAATGGTACAACCGAGCAAAGGACGACCATACTTATTCAACTTGTCCCGCTCTACAACAATCCCGTGGGGTGGTCCCTGGAAGGTTTTGAGGTAAGCAATGGGAATCCGCAAGTCTTCTAAACGCAGTGCTCGCAGAGCTTTGAAACCAAATACGTTACCCACGATGGAGGTCAGCATGTTGGTGACTGAGCCTTCTTCAAACAGATCCAGTGGGTAGGCAATAAAGCAGATGAACTGGTTGTCTTCCCCACGTACTGGTTCGATGTCGTAGCAACGACCTTTGTAACGGTCTAGGTCAGTCAGCAAGTCAGTCCAAACTGTTGTCCAGGTACCCGTAGAAGACTCAGCTGCAACCGCTGCACCGGCTTCTTCCGGAGGTACACCAGGCTGCGGTGTTACGCGAAACGCTGCCAAAATATCCGTATCTTTTGGAGTATAATCTGGCGTATAATAGGTTAATTTATAGTCTTTTACACCGGCATCGTAGCCAGCTTTTGTCTGAGTCCTGGTTGATGAGTAAGACATGCGTTGCTTCCTTAGGAACTACTGAATGTTGCTATCGCTAGAAGAGATTTTCTTTTCTTAGTGTTGTGTGTTGCTCCTAGCTAAGAGAACACACAACCCATCTAGGCTTGTTTTCTAAGCCTGAAGAAGGGCACAACACCGATTCCACAATCACCTGTTTGTGGCTAATGTTGGGGATTACCTGTAGCTTTACTTACTTACCCGACTGCTCCGCTGATTGGTAAACGGTTGCTAGTGGGTCAAGTCGCTAAGGCAATTCAGGATTTCTTAATCATTTTGAAATATAGCAGGTAATGGGATCACTTAAACCTCAAATATTCTTTAGGAATGTATCAGCTCCTCTTATAACATGACGAAATGTAACAATTAATCACATATTTGTCACAAAAATTCTAAAATTGACTATAATAGTTGCCTTGACAAGGTTTGGCAGCGGGGTTACAAAACAAAATCAGATAAATAAAACTTGAACAGTTGCGCTACAGATCGTGAGGCTGCAACCATTGCGCCCCGACAATCGCCCCTAAAATTAGGATTGAGCAACGGATGCAAGGGTAAGTCCTGATGGATGCATCTCATTTTTGGTGTTTGACCCCGTGGTGCGTTACGGGGCAGACCTTCCCAAGGCTGGCTACGAGGCTGAAAATGACGGCGAGCCCTTCGGTGGTGCGTTACGGGGCTACTGGCTACGAAGTTGAATATGATGGCAATCCCCCCTAACGCACCCTACGCACCCTACGCAACATTTTCAAATATGAGATGCACCCAGTCGTGATCAACTAAAGACTTAATCAAGATGCTGGAAATAATGGCATGGTTAACTAACCGCTTAACTAACTGCTTAACTAACCGCTTAACTAACCGTATCGGTCTGGTAGTCAGTGCTACACTGCTGGGGCAAATCTTACCTGTGTCAATCCCAGACAGTGAGCCAAACAACCATTTCTCATATTCCTCAACAGCGTACGCTCAGACACAGTTATCCACTGACTCGGTAAACCAAGAGGTATCCCCCCCCACGTCCCTTAGAAACCCTCCGCCCCCAACTAGACCTTTGCCTGATCAACGCCTCAGGCAAGAAACCCAGCCCCTACCAGCAGATTTTCGGGTGTCTGCTTTGCAACCGGATTTTACTGGTGAGCTTTGGGTGGGCTCTTGGCTAGGATTAACTAGAATTGACCCTAATACTGGAAAAATCCGCACTCGCCTAAGTCTACCCAATTACACTGTTGGTGCGATAGCTCAGGATCGGGTAGGGCGGATTTGGGTAGGAACCTATGAAGGACTATTGCGTATAGACCCCCGTAATAATGAAATTAATGCCCAAAACTTTACCTTACCGTCTAATAATGTGTTGTCCCTGTTGATTGACACTCGTGGCTATCTTTGGGTGGGAAGCGATCGCGGTCTGGCTTTGATTAGCCCTGACCAGGGATTGTTGATGACAACGTTACAAAAATTACCCGGTGTCAGTGCCAATGCTCTGACTCTAGATCAAGAGGGTCAGCTGTGGGTGGGCACTCTAGAAGGGCTAGTGCGAGTGGATACTGCTAGTGCTTTTGTGATCGCTCGCATCAAGGATTTACCAGGAAACACCGTGCAAACCTTGACCAGAGGACCAGAGGGAATGCTATGGGCTGGCACTCCTAATAGTTTACTGGTGATTAACCCAGACACTTACGAAGTGTTCAGGTCTGTAACTCCCCTAAGAGGACGTAATGTCACTGCTGTCCAGTTTGATCTAGATGGTAATGTTTGGGTTGGTACGGATAATGGCTTATTTAAAATTAAACGAGACAGTGGAGAAGTGTTGGCTAAACTAGGCAAGCTACCTTCTAGTCGTATTCTGGCATTAGCTCCTAATACTGGTAACAAGTTGTGGATCGGAACTTCGGAAGGACTAGCTTGGGTGAGCATGACTACAGGTCGCATCGAACCCCATTTGGGCTTTGTTAGAGAGATTCCAGGTAGCTTTTAGCTGCCAAAGCATCGGCTCATAGTGATCGGCCCATAGTGAGTGCGATCGCAAAAGCGCGGAAGCTGAGGCCGTAGGCCACGCGGGGCGCGTTCGCTTCATTGCGAAGCGTGAGCAAAGGTCAATCGCAAACCTTTAATTAAGGCTTATTCAGCTGAGAGTGCATCACAGTTAATGTTTCTGCTAGTTGACTGAGGCGGTCTTCGAGGTATTTTTTCCGAATTAACAGTTGTCGCAGTTTTTGATAACGAGCGATGGCCATGCTCACACTGGGAACCTGATCCGCTGGACAAGACCTTGACCAAGATTGACCCTGCTCATCCAAGCCACAAAGACGGTAACCAGTACGAGGAGATTGATACGTAACATTAGTATTCGATTGCTCAACTCCTTCATCCACATAGTCCATCATCCGGTCACCATTGGCTAGTCTTACTGTCCCCATGGCATCTTGGGGTTGACTCGCTTGAGACTCTAACCAGCCATCAACAATTGGTCCTTCTAGGTATAGGTCTTGAATTTGAAGGAGGATTTTGTGCAGTTCCTGCTGCCAACCCAGAACAATTCCCTCAATGTCTTGCAACAGATTCATGGCCAAAGCTGGGTTAGCACCATGGCGATGGTTTCCCAGTTTAGGGTATTTCAATCTAGGCAGAGTTGGTATCTTCTGTTCATCCTGGCGAGTGGGAAACGGTTGTACTGCCATAGAGAAAGAAGGTTCCTTTTTATGTCTACGACTTACTACACCTGCTTGTTGCTGATTAGTTTGATCAGCCACAGCTGGGGATGGTTGTGATGAATCAGTGGCACTAGCTTTTGCTAACTGATTTAGTGTTGTCTCGATCCGTCGCAATTTTGATTTCATGAAGACTGATTTTGTGAGTAAATATAGTTGATTTGAAGGGGGAAGATGCCAATTATTCTGAACTATAAGCTCTGTTAATTTTCGCGCAATGGCAATATAAGTCCCAATAGCCTTGAATAGTACCCAATTTACTAGTACCAAATTTACCAGTAATTTAATTTTAGTCACCGGACCATCCAGGTCTGGCAAAAGCGAGTGGGCAGAAACCCTGGCAATGCAGACTGGGAAATCGGTAGTATACGTCGCTACTGCCACAATCAACCCGGATGATCCAGAGTGGCTGGCTCGGATTGAAAAACATCAGCAGCGACGCCCCAGTTCGTGGACAACCCTTTTGGTACCACTGGACTTGGCAACAACAATTACCAACTATTCTGACATCAATCACTGCCTGTTAGTAGATTCTCTAGGAACCTGGGTTGCCAATTGCCTAGAACAGGATGATACTGTTTGGCAGCAAACCTTACAAAACTTATGGAATAGTTTGACCAAGGTTAAAGGTTCTGTAATTTTTGTTGCAGAAGAGGCTGGCTGGGGAGTGGTTCCAGCTTATCCTATGGGTAGGGCATTTCGCGATCGCTTGGGAAATGTGGTGCGTTATTTGGGGCACTTGGCTAATCCAGTCTACTTAGTCACCGGTGGTCATGTGCTTAATCTCAGTACCCTGGGTCAACCATTACCCTATAATGGTACTGTTGGCGAATCACCTCAAACCTAATTAAATCCATCGCAAGAGGGGAAAGATACCGGCAGTGGAGAAGAAGCCTCCTAGCTCAGTCGTTCATTAACGGATTAAAACTAACTACTAACAAAACCATGGCATCTGAATCACAAGTCAAACGCTATCTCACCTACTGGTTCCAGTTAGGCAAAAAAGTTGTGATGCGCAATGGTTTTTCAGCTATGCAGCCGCAATCATTCACAAATGGCAAGCACTACAGCCAAGAATTTGAAACTATTTGGCAGCTAGCTATTTCACCAGAGACTGGTGATTGTTACCTGGAAGGAACTGAGCCAGCAATTGCGGATTTATTAACACCCAAGTGGGATATACTGCCTTGTGCCCGTTGTGATATGCCTTTAGCCATTAAAACGGCTGGGATACCACCAACCTGTTGTCCCTGTTTTGATCTACCCACATGGCCCAACACAGAATTGCCAGCACCACGAGATCCAGTGTGTAATCAAACCGAACTAAGAGGGATTTGCGATCGCTTAAATAGAATTACTGAGAATTGAATTACTTAAGAGGGTAGAAAAAACAATAAAATACTAGTTTTTAGCTTGTAGAGTCGCCCAAAAAAAGTTTGGTTATTTTGATAATAGCTAAAGAGCTACTCTTATTTAAATGAAACTGAAAGATTTCAGTAAATACGATTAGTTTAATTGCTGCATATGGGGAAGTTTATCTGCCCCATATGCTAGTGCTTTAGAAAGTCCAGGAGATCACAAAGTTTTCAGATATTCAATCAAGGCTTTCTTATCCTGTTCAGGTAAATCAGTGCCATAAATATGTCCTTGGTTACCGTTAGCTATAACGCTAGTATCGTATCTGAAACCCTCCTTCTCAGCATTTGCGCCCTCCGAGACAAAGCCGACTTCTTCGGGATCATAGACATCATATCCCCGGTAAAATACCTTCGTCCGGTTTTCAGGAGTTTCCAGTAAGTTTGTTAGATTAGGCACCGAACCATTATGGAGATAAGGAGCTCTTAGCCAAAGTCCATCAAGGGCTACTGCCACATAACCATTAGTCTTACGCAGGTAGTCAAAGTCCCATTCATAGCCTTCAGCGTACTCATTATAAGCATCAGCTGCTTCCTGAGTCCACATATCTAAGCGGTTGCGGTCAGTACCAATCTCATCGATAGGAATAACAGTTCCTGTCCGTTCTCCACCAAAAGCATGGCAGGATGCACAGGTATTAGCAAAAATCTCACTACCTTTTGCTGCCAATGTTTGATTAACCTCAAAAGGATATGGGGGAGGAGGTAATTCAGTAATATAATCTTCTACCCGCTTTAAACCTTCGATATTAATCGACTTCCTAGTAGCACCATCCCCGATTGCCCCAGTCTGGATGGTTTCCGTTAGTGACGTTTCTAAGCCATCCCAATGATAGGCAAATCCTTCATGCATCTTTTGATTCCAAATCGACATCATGTCGGAGTTGTCAACAGAATCATCTAGAGGCTGTTCTAAGTATCGAAACTTGCCAGGGTTGAATGGAGAGATTCGACCAGGTCCCCAGTCCGGACGGGAATCCATCCAAGCATATCCTTCCCCAAGTTCCAGAATTGATTTCCTGGTCTGAGGAATAATTACATAGCGATAAAGTAGTTTATCAAACCAAGAAAGTTCATAATTGTATCCAATTTCTCCAAGAATATAGTCTGCTGTAAATCGTGGGTCATTGGCACAATCTTGCAGAAATCGGAGGTAGCCTTGAGAATCAAACTTACTTGAGGGTCCTCCTAAAATAATGGTAGGTTTATCTTTAGGATTTTCGCGAAATGTAGCCGTATGACAGGCAGCACAAGTTATGCCCTGACGGGGAAAACCAATAGTTTTTTTAGAAAAGCCAATGGGCAATTCTTTCCCCTCTTCCCAGGTAATTCCCAAAGACGTATAACCACCAGGTCCTGGTAGTTGGTCTGGAAATATCCGGGGAAGCACCAGCCAAATTAAATACGGTACACCTTCAGCATTTTCTGTGCCAATGGAACCATACTTGAAGTGTTCTTCTGGCGACTCATAATCGTAATAAGTGGGAGGATTGGGGTCTTCTCGAAATAGATTGTACCATCCCACATAGGCTACAACTCCAGCCAGCAAGAAAATACTAATCACAATCGTTATTAGTATTTTCCCTAATTTCGTCTTCACCATTTCCATAACGTTATTGTTCTCCCTACTGCTAGATAGTGGTGAGTGCAGTGCTAGGTGATAAGTATTACTATTCCCTAAAAGTTAGGATAATCCCTTGGCTGTTTCTAAAATAAAGGGTTGTTGAGTTTGCAGGGCAAGGAATAATAGAATTCCTTGGATAACTGCGAAGACAAGGTCAACCAAAGCGATACTCAGAAATCCCAGATCTTGACCAAATAACAAGACAGCCGTTATAAAAAACGTAGCTCCACCACCTCGTGTGACCAATATCGACATCCAAGCTGTTGCTTTATAGCGATAGGGATCCATGGCACCAGGAATGTATAAAATACTGATTTCCAGCAACAGCAACCCTGCAGCACGTACCCAGATAATCGGCACTGGAATTTGCATTTTTAATAACGAAAGCATGACTTCTGGGAAGAACAATAAGGGAATGACAAAAAACACCACATTGATAATGATGCCAAGCCATACCACACGACCAAACCATTTAGCGTAAGTGTTCATTTTACCTCTTGCTTGAATCTGTTGTTTTAATCTCTTTGTTTAATGTATTGGTTGATTTTTGTTGTCCATAATTGTTGACATTTATCCCTTACTAAAGAGTCTTCATGTACTCTACTAAGGCATCTTTTGCTTCTGGAGAGAGGTCAGTTCCATACAGGTGACCACTCTTTAAATTGCCAGGAATTGTTGTATCAATCTTAAAGAATTCCTTGGTATTATCCTCGGCTACATCGGAAACAAAACCAACCTTTTGCTGATCGAAAACATCATCACCTCGATAGAATTCTTTGGGTCGGTTTTCGGGGGTTTCTAACAAGTCTCTGAGAGTTGGTACTGAACCATTGTGTAAATAGGGAGCTCGTAGCCAAATTCCATCTAGGGGCACATTGGCATAGCCATTAGTCTTGCGGAAATGTTTGAAACGCCTTGGTGTGCCAACAAAGAGGGTATTTTGGTTAGAAAGTAGTTCATAGGTGTAGGAATCCAGGCGATATCGGTCTGTACCAATTTCTTCAATAGGTGTTACCTTGCCAACCTTTGAACCACCAAAAGCATGGCAACTGGCGCAGTTGTTTTCATAAATTGGCTTACCCACTGCTGCCAAATTCTGGTTAATTTCATAGGGATAGGGCGGGGGTGGTAATTCCCACAGCCAATCAGCAACCCGTTGAATCCCATCCAAATCTACCGTGGTTGGTGTGACCCCTGCACCCAAAGCAGCGCTCAGGTTCCGCTCATCCACCGAGTCGTTATCACCATCCCAGTGCAACTGCAAACCCTCACGAGGCTTCTGATTCCAGATGGAGGGAAAATCTGCACCACCAATCAGTTCATCAGGATCTAACTGATCCATTGGGAAGCGAAATTGCAGGGATTTATAGGGATTAAAAGTATCCACCCGCCCAGGACCGCGATCAAGTTGGTTATCTAAAAAGGCGAGTAGGCTACCCTGAGCAATTAAAGCATCCCGAGTCTGGGGAATAACCAGGTAGCGATAAATCAATTTCTGGATCGGGTTGAACTTTTCCCCTTGGGCTGCAATCTCTGCCAAAATCCGGTCAGCGTTGAATCGTGGATCAAATGCTACTTCGGAGATTAACTTGATGTAGCCCGATAGATCGACCGTATTGGAAGGCATGGTGGTGATTACCCGGGGTGTACTATCGCGGGTATCTCGCACTGTACCAGCATGGCAGACTGCACAATTTAAACCAACACGGTCAACGAACATCCGACGCTTTGAAAAGCCGATGGGTCTGTCTTGTCCTGGTTCATAGATAAAGCCTAATGAAGCATAACCCTCACCGGGTAGCTTATCTGGGAAAATTGCTGGCAGTACTTTCCAGATCCAGTAGGGAACTCCATTCACTGGCTCGCTGCCGATGGAACCATACTTAAAGTGGTCATTAATATCTGCATATCTAACTGGGGAGTTGGATATCAACGGCCAAGCTATCACTAGGGTGATGACCAGTACAACTCCGATAATAAGAAGCCAAAACCGCTTTAAGCTTTTGAAAGCACCCTTGAGTAGGGTTGGGTTTTCTGATTCACTCATCAATTTCTTACCTGTGATCTATAAATATAGTGCGTCAGTTTAAATATAGTGCGTAAGTGTTCAGTCCTGAATAGATCAGGACTTACCCTTGTATCGAAAAATTAACGCCATTTGTAGGGGTACACAGCCGTGCCCCCTCAACCTAGGGCTTGCTGAATAAGTCTACAAAGCGACTCTAGAGGCTACACAGCTTTAAAAATCTGAGTTTCACCGCTTGGTTCCCCAAGAAAACCCAGGGATTTCCCACAAAAGTGCAAGGTTTTTGAGCGACAAGATCCCAAAACCTTGCACTTGTTTGGTTAAAAAAGGCTTGAAAGCCTTGTCGGGTATGCCTTCTGCCTTGATGCAGCAAGCCCTATCTACCGTAATATCCTAACTCCTATAGAAACAAGCGTTCGAGGAAAGCGATTAGCCCGAAGGGCTACGCTACGCGATCGCATTCTCTATAACATGTAAAGAAACAGAAATGTTTCTTAGAAGAGGTTTTTACTCTTCGTTGTTGACAAAGATAATTAAGAATTAGGAGAATGGCGGTGGATCAAATACAGTCATCACCTGTTCAATCATTTTGTCGTGGTCATCATTGTATCGGCGCACATCGTAGCAGCCTAGGGGGTTTTGTAGGGCATTGAGCAAGCACCTGTTGCAGTAGGTGCAGGGTCGGTCTGGCAGGTCTTTTCCTTGCTGAAACTGCTGGACTAGGTCATTATTGGCAACCAGAGGACGGGCGATACTAACTGCATCACAGAATCCTTCACTAATCGCCTCACGGATGTAGGATGCTTGCTGAAAACCTCCCGTGCAGATGACTGGGATATTCACATGCTTTTTGATTTCCCGAGCATCACTGATGCTAATACCTTGGTATTTATCTAGGAGTTCTTGCATGGTTTGACTTGATACAAACTCCCGGAAGGAGTCGTCCAAGGCTTTATCCTGTACATCTTTGCCGATAATCGGCTGAGTCCAACCCTTTCTGTAAACTCGGTTCCACAAGAACAAGAAGATGGGAAATAGGAATCGATACCGGAACAGTAAATAATTGCGGAAGGTATAGATACCGCTTTTAAGCATGATCTCGTACCATCGGGATGCTTCGTCCTGGGGAAACTCACCGGGTGGGTTCAACGGGTGGGGAAATAAGCTTCCAGTGGATATATGAAGGGCATCTGCTCCAGCTTCCTCGACCCACTTGCAGATTTGGATAGAGTCTTCCAGGGTATTCCCAGGCTTATCCCAAGGAATCACAGCATCGTTGTATTCCACTGCACTGATTTTTGCCTGGAGGTGAAAATCATTTCCTACCTCCTTGCGTATTCCCTGGATAATCTCCAGCAAGAAACGAGCTCGATTTTCCAGAGAACCGCCATACTCATCCTTGCGGTCGTTGATGCCTGAACTCAGAAATTGGGTAATCAGATAGCCATTGGCACTGTGCAGTTCTACCCCATCAAGTCCTGCCTCACGAGCTCGTCTGGCACCATCAGCGAAGGCCTGAATCATTTCCTTGATTTCCTTGCGTGTCATTGCCTGACACTCCAGCCCATGAAATGACTCAGTTTCACTGGTTGAACTCAGACCCTTATTATGCAAATTCTCCACACCACCAACATCCCGCTGACGACCAGAGTGGCTGAGTTGCATCAAAAACTTACAGTCATACTCATGAACTTTCTCGCCCACTTTGCGCCAGAAGGGAATTCGATCATCCCGGTCAATCGTGGCATAGTTAGGTAAAATTCGTCCTCGGATTTGGACGGGTGTAAAGGAAGAGACGATTGCACCGACGCCGCCTCGGGCAAATTTCTCTTCCCAATTGATCCGTGCCTGGTTACCGGAACCATCATAGTTGTCAAATCGACCAGAGATATTAGAACGAAAGATCCGATTCTTTAGGGTCAAGTTCCGGAACTCCAAAGGTTCAAAAATTATATCCTTTTCCATTTGATTTAGTTGAATCTTGGCTTTTGTTGGAATAAAGCAAGCTACAAGCTCAATGCCTAGCATTCCAGATGCTGGCCGAATATTTTTTTAGGAAAACTATTTAATGCTCTTATTGATAGTAAATAACAATAAGGATGTCATTTGTCTTTTGTCCTTTCTATTTTGTGACGCTTATTTGGTCTGATGCCCGATTCTCTGCTATGCGCTGTCCCTAGGCTAGGAATAAATTACTGTCAGTGACTATCCCCTTTGACCCCATCCCCTTGCTTTAGGTTGGGGGAGGAGTCATTGAACTATCACAAATTTGTATAAGGGCGTTTGTTCGCCAATTTTGGGTCAGTCCTGACAAAATCTTGCTCCCCAGTTGGATGTTGTTAAGTCTCTCCTCGAAAAACTATAATTTCCAACACTTTCCATTATGACTTAACAACCATTGATATTTCATGATTATTAAGTTTTTTAACAACAATCCGGTTTTGGAAAAGCTCCCTGTGAGGATAACTATCAAGGCAATAGAGAGATTTTTGGCAGCTGAACCACCTACCTCAGCTAGCGCCCCCATTCTCCCTAAATTTCTCAAAAGTATGCTATACCTCAACTAGAGTCCCTTTGCTTGCTTTATTGGCTTGATTTTTGATTGCCCTAGGATCTGGTGATCTGCTTAAAATGTAATTTAAGTTACAACTACTAGTGGATAACTATAACCTACATAGCATTTCCATTTGATTTGTGAACATAATCCCTTAGGGAAAGGCAAAAGGCAAGATTCAAAAGGCAAGAGCTAATCAAGTGTCTAGGGATTTTTTGTAATGAAAAAAACTGTCATACTTGTTTCCAATTCCTTTGGAAAGGCTATCGAAATAATTCTTCAAGATTTTCTGGGTTAATTTTTGTAAACATACACCTCAAATGAATCAAAAAAATCAGGTAAAGGATCGTCCGAAAACGGCTCTGATTACTGGTGCATCCAGTGGAATTGGTTATGAATTTACCAAGTTATTTGCTCGCGATGGCTACAAGTTAGTGTTAGTCGCCAGAAGTGAGTCGAAACTATCTCAACTAGCCGAGGGTTTTAGGGAAAAATTTGGGACATTCGTCAGGGTTATTCCGAAGGATTTGTCAGTTCCAGGAGCTGCACAGGAGATTTTTGACCAGCTCCAAGAGGAAGGTATCAAGGTTGATGCACTAGTCAACAACGCTGGATTCGCTACCTATGGAGCTTTTGCTGAAACAGACCTGGCTACTGAACTAGCCATGATGCAGCTAAACATAGTAGCCCTGACCCATTTGACCAAATTATTTCTGCCAGCTATGGTGCAACAACAGTATGGAAAAATTTTAAATATTGCCTCCACAGCAGCGTTTCAGCCTGGTCCGTTGATGGCAGTATATTATGCCACGAAAGCCTATGTCCTATCCTTTTCCGAGGCAATTGCCAATGAACTCAAGGGTTCAGGGGTGACGGTAACTACTCTGTGTCCAGGACCAACAGAATCGGGTTTTCAAGCTCGGGCAAACATGGAAGACTCTAAGCTGGTTAGTGGACAAAAGATTATGACTGCTGAAACTGTTGCTAGGATTGGCTATCTTGGTCTGATGAAAAATCGAACTGTTGTTGTGCCTGGTCTCAAAAACCAGTTGCTTGCCCTCAGTATAAGATTTATGCCCCGAAATCTAGTAACCCAAGTGGTGAGAAGCATGCAAGAAAGTAGCCACTAGTTCTGATTAGGGAGTGGATTGAGAAATTCTGGCTTAAGCTGATAGCCTTAAGGAAAATAGAAGCAATGGATATGGTAAGCATTCAGCTATCAGCTATCAGCTATCAGCTATCAGCTATCAGCTATCAGCTATCAGCTATCAGCTATCAGCTATCAGCTATCGGCTCTCAGCTTTTGAATAAAACAAGTAAGCATTGGTTTAATCTCTGTTACGTCAGCTGACCGCACCTCAAGTAGCGTGAGCTTTTAGCTCACGGCTGACGGCTGAATGCTTACTGGATAAGTCTCAGTAAAGCCTCAAGTAAGATTTGTCAACGAAACAATGAGCAATGAATAATGAACACCTACCCTTCTACCAATGTACTCGACTTGTTACGGCTTCTGGGTAATCTAGCCAGTGGCTTTATCCGTAACCCCCGTGGTTTCGACCTTGAAAAAGTATTAGGGGGTTGGATTGGTGATGTCATCAAACGCTATGGTAGTAAAAATGTCATTCTAAACTTTCTTCTCAAGAAAGTGTTGCTAGTATCTGGGCGTGACTTATCAGACCACATTTTACAAGACCCACCGGACAGCCAAGGCTATATCGAAGGCAATCTCAAGAAGGATGGTATGTCTTTCCTTGCTCCCAACGCCCTCACTATCAGCCATGATCAACAGTGGCAGCGCCTGAGACCTTATAACGAGGGAGTGCTTGGCACAGGTTGCCAGCACCAGTACCAACAGGCTTTCCTCGAACAGGTACATCATGCTTTTTCAAAGCCAGTATCCAACATTGAGGATATCCGGAAATGTATGGGTGAGGCAATGCTTGGCATCGTGTTTGGGGAAAATGTTGCTCCTGGACGGTTGGTCAAGGATATACAGGTGTTATTCTCAATGGTGGGAAATCCGATCAAGCGGATTGTATTGGGAAGGTTTGAAACTAAGCGTTTAGAAAAATTTTATGAAACTCTTGAGCAGCTTTGGGAAGGCAGCGAAGCGTCTGAAAAGCCCTCTCTGTTGTCTATGGCTCATGGCATAAAGCCCTACACTACCGAAGAGGAACTCCTACAACAAATCCCCCACTGGATGTTTACTTTTACTGGTTCAGGGACTGACTTGCTGGCGAGAACCCTGACTATGATTACCTCTAGACCAAAGGTGCTCGAACGGGTGCGACAGGAAATCAAGGAAGCGGGTTCCTTGGAGCAAGCCTCAACCATTGCTAAACTCAGCTATTTAGAAGCTTGTTTGTTGGAAACTGGTCGTTTGTTCCCTCCAGTGACCAGAACCTTTCACATTACAACAGCTGGCGACAGGTATAATAACACCCGTATTCCGCCAGACATGGAAATTCTGCACTTTTTCCCAATCATGCAACGGGAAAAATCTTTAGACCCATCCACGGATTCGTTTGTACCTCAACGGTGGCTAGATCCGAGGGATCAGGACAATTCGACTTACTCCAATTTGTTTCTGAGAGGGTCTCGTACTTGTCCCGGAAGGGATTTGATCCTGTTTGTGTGTAAGAGTGCGATCGCAATTCTCCTCGACCAGCAGCAGCTGACATCCAAAACCAATGTACTCTCCCGAGACCCTCTACCAGGGTACTTCCCAGAAAAGGATATCCAATTTGTTAACCCTTGACCCTTGACTGTGAAATTTATTGACAGTTCAGTGATCAGCAAAGAGTACCCCAGATGGGTACTGTCACTTCTAGACAATTAGAAAACACTAAATTTATTAGGTCATCCTCTTTAATTTATAAATTAATGAGTTATGATGAACATAAAAAACTGAGAAATAGAAAGAGCTAGACAACGGTGAATTAAGATCATGCCCAGTCTTATTCACCTTACTTAAATTAAAGCCGAAAACCAAGGGTTTAATAGTTGCGCTATATCCATACGGTGGAACCAACTTTGTTGACATTTTTATGGCGCTCGCGGGATATTCCGTCAGAGCTTTGGGAGATACCCCCTGGATGTGAAAGCATCTTGCATTGGCGATACAGAATTTGCTTTTGGTAGATTTTGGTAGCTAAAAAGTATCGGTTAACCTCTACCTCTCTACTCCATCTGCGTCCTTAGTTCAGTTGGTAGAACGCAGGTCTCCAAAACCTGATGTCGGGGGTTCGAGTCCTCCAGGGCGCGCTCAAAATTGGTAGAATACAAAAGTTAGGTGCGCTCTTACTTGGCGAATTAAATTCTCCAGGGGTCGCACCTGTGCTATGCCAGGGTTTACCTGAGCAAATCCAGTGGTAGTCCGTCAGTTGAGGGGGCTGAGTAGCAGAGTTTGACTCAACCATCAGGACTAGTGGATTATTGTGGCAGGGATCCTACCAGCTAGACTATTGCTGACGCAAGGAGCAGGAAATTGACACCTGTAAATCCCACTTGTGTCTTCTAATCCCTGGCTGGATTAACTCAGCAACATACGCACATAGCACTAAGCACCGACCATGGTAGACAAATTTTGGGTTTAAAGCCCCATCCTTCAACGGAGGGCTTTGAGTTATAATTAGACCTAGCGGTAAAGCGCATATATAAAAAGCGTAGTAGGTCTAGCGGACAGCTTCTGATCCGGAACCCTGGTAGCAAAAATCCTAAATCTTGTATAAATTTGGAAGCCGTAGCACGAGAATTCAATAAATATCTTTCGGTGGGCTTTCCGTTTGGCAAATTTAATTCGCCACGGGTCGCACCGTTCCAAACGCCGCCGGGCAGACGGTGTATGCTTGTGGAGGGTAAAGTCGTTGGACTCCCGGAGAAGCAAGAATCCTCGCTGCGTTATTCACGAGGAGTGTCAATGCGTTGATGGGGGAAAGGAGAAGTTGTGGCGAAGAAAACAAAAGCTGAACCAGAGACTAAAGAAACTGAATCTGGGTTTAACCTAGGTAAGTTCTTCAACGAAACCAAAGAAGAACTCGCTAAAGTCGTTTGGCCTTCTCGGCAACAGTTAATTAGCGAATCAGCAGCGGTATTGTTGATGGTCATTCTGTCTGCCACCATAATTTACTTGGTAGATGGTTTATTTTCCTGGGCATCAGGACAGGTATTTTGATGAGTTTTGCTGCAGACGAATCCCAAGATTTCGATCAACAGGTATCAAAACCTGCAGGTTCACGTTGGTACGCAGTCCAGGTTGCTTCTGGCTGTGAAAAACGGGTTAAAACGAACTTGGAACAGCGTATCCAAACCATGGATGTAGGGGACCGGATTTTGAAAGTGCAGATTCCCCAAACACCTACGGTTAAAATCCGTAAGGATGGTTCTCGGCAACACAGCGAAGAAAAAGTTTTCCCCGGCTATGTGTTAGTCCAGATGGTGATGGATGATGAAGCTTGGCAAGTTGTCAAAAACACACCAAATGTGATTAATTTTGTTGGGGCAGAACAAAAACGCAGCTACGGGCGTGGACGGGGACATGTTAAACCCGTACCCCTCAGCCCTGGCGAAGTGGAGCGGATCTTCAAGCAAGCCGAAGAGCAAGAGCCGATTGTCAAAGTAGATCTGGCAGTAGGGGACAAAATCATTGTGCTATCTGGTCCGTTTAAAGGATTTGAAGGGGAAGTGATTGAAGTTAGCCCCGAAAGGAGCAAACTCAAAGCGTTACTCTCGATCTTTGGGCGGGATACACCAGTAGAATTGGAGTTCAATCAGATTGAAAAAACAAGCTAGACCCTAGATCATGGCTAAAAAAGTTGTTGCATTGATTAAGTTAGCGCTCCCAGCTGGGAAAGCTAACCCAGCTCCCCCCGTCGGACCAGCACTCGGTCAGCACGGGGTCAATATTATGGCATTCTGTAAAGAGTACAATGCCAAAACTGCTGATCAAGCTGGTATGGTGATACCAGTAGAAATTTCAGTGTTTGAGGATCGAAGCTTTACCTTTATCCTCAAAACTCCACCAGCATCTGTACTGATTAAGAAAGCTGCTGGCATTGAGAAAGGTTCAGCACAACCCAACCGCACTAAAGCTGGCAGCCTTACTCGCTCCCAGCTGCAAGAAATCGCCCAAACTAAAATGCCTGACCTCAATGCCAATGATATAGAAGCGGCAATGAAAATTGTGGAAGGCACAGCTAGAAACATGGGTGTAGCCATAACCGATTAGAAGGATGCATAGAAAGAGTGAAGGATGAAGGATGAATTTACACTTTCAACTTTCAACTTTCAACTTTCAACTTTTAACTTTCAACTTTCAACTTTCAACTTTCAACTCCAATGTCTTAAAGTAAACCATAGAGGGGGAGGAGTTTTACTTCGCTAAGTACCCCAGGAGATCTAAATGCCCAAGAAACCATCGCGTCGATTACAAGAACTAAAAAAGAAGGTTGAAGAGCGACCTTATGAACCCATAGAAGCTCTCAAACTCCTCAAAGAAACAGCCACCGCCAAATTTTCGA
>NZ_JAAHGN010000070.1:0-13864 GCF_010672485.1 Moorena sp. SIO2C4
TCTCTTCTTAAGGGGGGAATCTCGCTCCGGAGGAGATTGAGGTTAGCCAAAAGATGATCACAAAACTAATAAAAAATTTATTTAATTAATAACTGTTCATCCCAACGGTCGGATTGGCTTACCTGATTGAAGTATTACCGTAAAAAGCCCGTGGTCAATTTATTACATAATTCTGAGAAAGATTGCGATTCTTTAAGAGTCAGTGCCGCCTATGTTCATATTCCCTTTTGCCGACGCCGATGCTATTACTGTGATTTTCCAGTCTCTGTGGTAGGGGATAAGGCCACACAGAGTACCTCTAGCATGATTGACCAGTATGTCGAGGTGTTATGTCAGGAAATTAATATCACTCCACCGACCACAAGCAGTTTAGACACAGTTTTCTTTGGAGGTGGAACCCCCTCTCTGCTGACAGTTGAACAACTAGCCAAAATCCTCGACACCTTGGACAGGCGCTTTGGAATTGCAGCTGATGCCGAGATTTCCATGGAGATGGATCCAGGAACCTTCAACAAGGATCAGTTAACGGGATACCGAGATTTGGGGGTCAATCGAGTCAGCTTAGGGGTTCAGGCATTTCAAGATAAATTATTGAGCAATTGTGGCCGTACCCATGACTCTAAAGATATAGTCACTGCTATCGAACTGATCCATCAAGTAGAGGTTCCCGAATTTAGTCTTGATTTAATCTCTGGTCTACCGGCTCAAACCCTAGAACAATGGCAGGAGTCTCTGGAAATAACGGTCAAGATTGCCCCTACCCACATTTCCAGCTATGACCTAGTCCTTGAGCCTGTGACTGCCTTTGGCCGCCAGTACACCTCTGGAACTAAGCCGTTACCGACTGATGAAACCACTGTCATGATGTACCGCTTAGCACAGCAGGTGTTTACTAGTGTGGGGTACGAACATTATGAAATTTCTAACTATGCCTTGCCTGGTCATCAATGCCGTCACAATCGGGTCTATTGGGAAAACCGCCCTTATTACGGTTTTGGCATGGGTGCGGCTAGCTATACTCAAGGATATCGGTTCACTAGACCACGCACGAGGCGGGAGTATGATGCTTGGGTGGAACAGTTACTAGAAGCGGGTGGGGTTTGGGATGGCTCACCCACGACTTCAGAGGATGTGTTGTTAGAAACCCTAATGCTAGGTCTACGCTTGGCAGAGGGGTTGAGTCTATCTATGCTAGCTCAGAGGTTTGGGGAAAAAATTCTGGAACAGATTTGGATGGGTTTGCTGCCATACTACGGTTGTAACTGGGTAGAGGTTGTGGGAGATAATGGCGAAAGGGTTAATTTAACCTATGGTCAGAGGTTACCAGTGGCGGGAGGGTTGAGATTAACTGACCCGGAAGGGTTTTTGTTCTCGAATACCATTCTGGCTGACTTGTTTCATCTTTTGGGGTAGGAGCCCGTGATTTGTTGATTAACCGCAAAGACGTAAGGGATGGCGAAGAAGACAAGTGGGAATGCTTTATGTGGTGGGAACACCAATTGGTAATTTGCAGGATATGACGTTTCGGGCAGTGGAAATTCTGCAATCGGTGGATTTGATTGCTGCGGAAGATACGCGCCATACCGGGAAGCTATTGCAGCATTTTCAAATTAAAACGCCGCAAGTGAGTTACCACGAACACAATCACGACCAGCGTTTACCCGAGTTGTTGAATCGCCTGGGTCAAGGAAATACCATTGCGTTGGTGACGGATGCTGGGATGCCAGGCATTTCTGACCCTGGCTATAAATTGGTCAAGGCTGTTATTGAGGAGGGGATATCGGTAGTGCCAATACCAGGTGCTACTGCTGGAATTACGGCATTAAGTGCTGCGGGACTACCGACAGACCGATTTGTGTTTGAAGGCTTTTTACCCACCAAGGGTCAAAGTCGAAAAAAACGTTTAGACTCTCTCAAGGGGGAACCAAGAACGTTGATTTTGTATGAAGGGCCTCACCGTGTGCTTAATACGTTGCGAGATTTGGCAAACTGTTTGGGAGAAAATCGTAGAATTGTATTAGCTAGGGAATTAACCAAACTGCATGAGGAGTTTTGGCGGGGAACTATTGGGGAGGCGATCGCTCATTTTACTCAGCTAGAACCCAAGGGAGAGTTTACCCTAGTAATTGGTGGAGCTTCCCAACAAAAGCCTATGTTATCAAAAGCTGAACTAGAAGCTCAATTGACAGAGATTATGGCTCAGGGAGTATCGCGATCCCAAGCGAGTCGTCAGTTAGCTAAGCTAACTCAACTCCCCCGACGTCAACTCTATCAGCTAGCGTTGACAATTCCTTCATCAGTTTTTCCGGTCAAGGACCAAGACTAAGCTTGATTGGTAAATCTTTCTAAATTTTTTAGTTTTTGTTGATTAACAAGTAGCAAGTAACAAGTAGCAAGTAACAATCAACAAGTAACAAGTAGCAAGTAACAAGTAGCAAGTAACAAGTAGCAAGTAGCAAGTAATGACTAATCCCTAAAGAAAGCTGCTTTCCTTGCGCTTTGAGTTAAACAACGCCATCTATCTATTCGACATCCATTCGAGTTATGATTTTCAGGATTCACTCCCACTCATCAGCCCCTAACTATAAAGCTAAATTAATACCATGGGTGACACTCGTTTTAGCAATGACTCTGATGTTTGGTTACAAAAGGATTGAAAGCTATTTAGTGCAACCAAAAGTTGCCTTAGTTTTAGGGGGATCTGAATCGCGGGAGAGATATGCTGCCAAATTTGCCATAAAGCACCCAGACCTCAACATTTGGGTATCTTCCGGCAGCCCGAAGGGATATGCTAAACGGTTATTTACCCGGGAAGGAATTGAGGTCAGTCGCCTCCACCTAGACTACAAAGCGGTGGATACGGTGACTAACTTTACCACGTTAGTGGATCAGTTAGAAGCTCAGGACATCGATAGTGTCTATTTGATTACTTCTGACTATCATATGCGCCGTGCTCGCTTGATTGGTGATATCGTGCTTGGCAGTAGAGGAATTGTTCTCAAGCCGTTACCTGTTCCTTCCGGAAAGTCTCCTGAACCCTTTGAAAAAGCTTTGCGAGATGGGGCTAGGGCGTTGCTGTGGTTGACGACAGGTCATACAGGGGCTGAATTAGGCCAAGCCTCGAAAAGGTTAATCAATTGACACTCCCCGTCCTAGAATAACGGGGATTCTTACTTGGCCGTAGGCCACGCTACGCGAACAACGAGCTGTCTTGCGTATAGCAGGTCGGAACCAAAAAAAGTAGAGGACAATTCGACCTAAGCGTGCTTGATCATGGATCTAGGTTTCGGTGTGCCCCACCGTACCTTTTTTATATATAGATAGATAGATACTTTTTTTTATCTAAATTTTTCATAGACCTTTAAGTCGTTAGACCAAATTACGCAATATGTATCACAGACATATTTTTTACGTTGCCTACTTATGGTTAGATAGTATCTATCTAGTTTTTTAGTTTATTGTTATAGACTTTTAAAATAGCACACCTAGTACAAACTGTCAAGGCCATTGTTTAAAAAAAAGCCGTCCTATAAGGACGGGGCGCGATTACCCAAATTTTTTGGTAAAGTCCGTTGAGAGTTCTTGCACCAGTACGTAGGGTTGTACAATCAGAGCCTGAAACCGCTTGTTCTGGTTGCTGTTCCAATTAGAGAGTTGCTCAAGTAAAGGCTTGTGCATTAGCTGCTCACTGATCCAATGTTGGACAGATAGCACATCATCATTTGCGATCGCTACCCCAACATCCAACAAATCCAGTCCCTCATTCACCACCAATACTGCATCTCGTTTCACATGAGGAATCAGTAAGTCCCAGGTTGTCTCATCCAGAGATTCCGCCAATTGTACTCTTAAATCCATGTTTAATTCAAGGTTTTCTTAATAGTTCTTTAAACATACAGTAAAATTGCTCCGATGCTTTGTTTGATTTAACTATTTGATCAAAGCTCTAATCACCTCAGGTTTCCACCTCAGCCTTCCTCTAACCATTGAGTTATAACGGTTCTCATAGTAATGAGCTACACAAGATTGTTTCCCTGATGAGAAATTCGATTAACATCATCAAACAGAAAATGTGGTTGAGGCTGAATCCCAAACATCGGCGTGCTGTAAAACTATTCCTTGGCTTGGCGCTGCTTGGTATCACGGTGCGTACGCTTCCCTATCTCGCTCCCATTCGTGCTAAAGATTTAGTTCAAGATGACCTAGCGGTAGAATTTCGTGACCGCAATGGTTTATCCCTAGGCACAATCCTCAGTCGAGACCAAGACCATACTGCGGTTGTGCCTCTCGATCAAATTTCCCCGCACTTTATCCATGCTATTCTCGCCGCAGAAGATGGAGAGTTTTATCACCATGGGGCATTAGAGATGCGGGCAATTATGCGATCGCTAATTGAAGCCATTGAGGCGAAACGCATTGTCAGTGGTGCCTCCACCATCACCATGCAACTGGCACGGATGCTGGAACCCAACCCCCGCACTCTACCTGCCAAATTCCAAGAAATTTGGCTATCCTGGCGATTAGCAGCAGGGATGAGTAAAGATGAAATCTTGGCAGCCTATATCAACCGACTCCCCATGGGTGGCAATATCTATGGCTTAGAAGCTGCTGCTCGGATTTATTTTGGCATGCCCGCCAGTGAACTCAATGTTGCTCAAGCCAGCCTATTAGCTGGTCTACCCAATAATCCTAATTATCTCAATCCTTATTATTACTGGGATGCTGCCAAACGGCGGCAAATCTATGTGCTCAAGCGCATGGTAGAAGATGGCTATATCACCGCTACTCAAGCAGACCAAGCCTATGAGGAAGCCATTTCCCTACTACCTCGACAGCAAGGAATAATTGCCGCGCCACACTTTTTATTCTTGGTTGCCAACCAATTACCATCAGAGCATCCCTCCCAAATTCGTACTACTATCGACCGTCCCCTACAGGAATTTGTTGAAGCCCAAGTGCAGCAAGTAGTTCGCGACCTTGCCCATAAAAATGTCCATCACGCTGCTGCTATAGTCATTGAAAATAAATCCGGTGAAGTATACGCCTATGTCGGCTCTCCCGATTACTTTTCCGAAGCTGAATTAGGACGCAATGACGGAGTCCAAGCCCTACGTCAACCCGGTTCCACCCTCAAGCCTTTTTTATATCAATTAGCTCTAGAGCAACGCATTATTCGTCCCAACACCGTCTTAGCCGACATCCCCACCTATTACGCCATTCCCGGAGCTAGACTCTACAGTCCCACCGATTACAGTGAAACCTTCCTCGGACCAGTTCGCATTCGTATTGCTCTAGCCAATTCCCTTAATATCCCAGCAGTTAGGGTATTGGAAAAAGTTGGAGTATCAAACTTTCTGTTGCACTTACATCAACTAGGCTTTGAACACCTTACCCAGTCTCCAGAACATTATGGATTAGGATTAACCCTAGGTAGTGGTGAAGTTAGTCTTTGGGAACTAGCTCGCGCCTACCTCACCCTAGCACGACTTGGACAACCCACATCCGTTGTCACTACCCTATCTAGCCCCTCGCCAAATAGGGATGATTTGTCCGTTTATCGAAAACAAGGAAGACAGGGAAGACAGGAAAGACAGGCAAGCGGGGGAAGTAAACAATTGTCAGATCATCGAGCAAGTAAGCAAAACCCACTATTTAACCTACCCTACCGGAACGCCAAAGGCAAACAACATCCCAACCTTGGCCAAAAGGCCACGCTACGCGAACAACATTCAACCGTTCAACATTCAACCGTTCAACCTCCTAACCTCCAACCTCCTAACCTCCAACCTCCTAACCTCCAACATTCAACCCTTCAACATTCAACCCTTTCAACCTGGGCATTAATCACAGATATACTGAGTGACCCTCAAGCTCGTGCTCAGGGGTTTGGTGTCGATTCAGTACTGAATTTACCTTTTCCCGCTGCCGTTAAAACTGGCACCTCTTCTAATTTCCGAGATACTTGGACTGTGGGATTCACGAAAAACTATACCGTTGCCACTTGGGTAGGCAATTTTAATGGTGAGCCCATGGAACAAGTGTCTGGGGTGATTGGTGCTGCTCCCCTCTGGCATCGGATTATGTTACACCTGCATCAATCTCAAGAACCTGCTCCGTTTCAAGCTCCTCCCGGTTTAGTCCAACGTCCAGTGTGTGCCCTTTCCGGTTTGCGTCCCACTCCTGCTTGTCCAACTGTTGTCCAGGAATACTTCTATCCAGACGATCTCCAGGATTACGAACGTCAATCCGATACGTTTTATCAGATCACCAGTGTTGGAGCTAATCACCAATCGCCCCAGTACATCGTTAATTTACCTGATGAGTACAACGAGTGGTTAGCAAGACAACCTCAAGTAAATCTAGCGCCAGGGAAACTTAAAATTTTGTCTCCTCGCGAGGGGGATTTGTACATGCTCTACCCTACTGAATCAGATCAAGATAGCAACAGTGCTGTTCAACGACTAGAGTTCAAGGTGGCTGGGCTAAAGTCTGAGTCGGTCGAGTGGTGGTTGAATGGTGAAAAGCTAACTACCAACTCATCCAATTCCTTCTTTTGGCCTCTCGGTCCTGGGGATTGGACATTGGAAGTAAAAAGCGGTGAAATTAGCGATCGCGTCACTTTCAAGGTGCAGTTAGCAGAAAATCCACCAACTCGCCGGGGGTTTTCTATTGCTGGTCCTTAGTAATTTGTTAATTATAAATAGTTAATTTCTAATTGATCAGATAGGGGAGTTTGAAGGGAAAGAATACCCCACCCGTCGCAGGGGTGGGGTATTCTTTCCCTTGGCCGTAGGCCACGCTACGCGAACAAATATCTAAGGTAATCGACCGGTCTTCCCCAAAGCCTCTAAATATTCCGATAGATTTAGACCCGCATTGTCTGCCATCTTTTTTAGGCCATCCCAAGCAGCATCGGTTGTTCTGACTGTATGCGACTTTTTTGCCTCCCCATGCATTGGAGGTCTTCCAGATCTTTTTACCATGTTGTTGACATCCGTATTCTCAGAAGCTATAATTAATATAGCATGAACAAAGAGGTCGAATTATGCAACTGGGATACGTCTATAAATTAAAGCCAAACCGACAACAAGAGGCCACAATGAAGAAGTGGCTTGATATGTTGAGATCGCAGTATAACTACCTCTTGAGAGACAGAAATGAATCTTATGATCAGGCGAAAGCTCCAAGATTAGGTAATTATTGTGACCTAAAAAGTGGTGGGGAGGCGTGCCCACTGACCTGTTCTGTAAGTAAAAATTACTCTGTAGGCTATCCCTGGAAAAATAGTCAGAAAAATCCAAGAAGGAGTGCATACGAGGCTCAAAGCTCAAGTCTTCCTACTCTTAAGAAGCAGCGACCCTGGTATAAAAAAATCAACTCAACAGTCTTGCAACAGACTTTGAGGCAATTAGATGTTGCTTTTTCCAAATTCTTCAAAGGAGAAACTGGATACCCAAGACCCAAGAGAAGGTCACGATTCAGAAGTTTTAAATATGCCCCTGGTCAAGTCAAGTTAAATGGGGACAACATATATCTCCCAGGGATTGGCTGGATGAGGTTTCATAATTCTCGCCCTATCCCTGATGGATTCAATATAAAATCTGTTACTGTTCGACGGAAGGCTCGTGGATGGTTTGTAAGTCTTCAAATCGAAGATAAGTCAATACCAACCCAGTCAGTAAAAGGGAAGGATGAGATTAGTCCTCAGAAGGTTAAGGGTTGTGACCTGGGAATCAATAAGCTGGTCAGTATTTCTAGCGGAAAAACAATAGCCAACCCAGCTAAACAAAAATTTTTTAGGCGCAGAGAAAGACGTCTGAAATTGAGGCATAAAGCAGCTAGTAGGAAAAAGAAAGGGTCTAAGAACAGAGGGAAGTCTTATGCTGAAGTAGCCTCACTCCATGAGCGTATTACAAATAAGCGTACTGCTTATCACTGGGATGTTGCTAATCAATTAGTTGATGGTACAGATGCCTTGGTATTCGAGGATTTGAACATTAAGGCAATGAAATCTCGCTCTCTACCTAAGCCTAATGAAAATGGTGGCTATGAACGCAATGGACAATCAGCAAAAAGAGGGCTGAATCACTCAATCTCTAATGCAGCTTGGGGAGAACTGGTGAAAAAGATTGAAGTCGTGGCTGCGAAGTCAGGCATTCCAGTAATAAAAATAAATCCCAAGCACACATCTCAAAGGTGTCCAAAATGTCATCACATCAGTAAGGAAAACAGAAAAAAGGAAAAGTTTGTCTGTACCAACTGTGGTCATTACGATGACGCTGATGTAAATGGTGCAGTAAACATAAGACTGCGGGGTCTTAAAAAACTGGGAATTGACCCCACTCAGCTACCTCCGGTGCGGGGGGAAGTTACGCCCATGGAGATAACAGTCTCTTAGAGATTGTGCCTGGGAATCCCCATCCTCTTAGGTTGGGGAGGTTCAATTTAGCTTTCGAATCGCTCCGTTGGTACCTGAAGGAAAAGTATTAGCAGTAGACATTCAGCCAGAAATGATCGACGTTATTGACTTTTTAACAGAAGACAACAATGTTAATAACGTCGAGACAATATTAGGAAGTTTTACTGACCCTAAACTTCCTGAAAATAGCATTGATTTAGCCTTAATGGTAGATGTTTACCATGAGCTTGAATATCCCCGAGAAATGATGGAATCGATTGTTAAAGCTCTTAAAACAGAGGGAAGAGTTGTGCTAGTAGAATATCGCAAGGAAAACCCACTTATTCCTATTAAGGGCTTGCATAAAATGACTCAGAACCAAGTTAAAAAAGAAATGGAAGCTGTCAATTTAATTTGGCAAGAAACCAAAAATGATTTACCCAGCCAACATTTGATGGTTTTTCAAGCTAGTGACAATTCATTATAGCAGTTCTCAATTGGGTGAGATACTTTCATCCTGGGAGTAGGGAGTAGGGAGTAGCGATGCATCGCTAGTTGATTAACTATTGGCTATTGGCTATTGCCTATTGGCTATTGCCTATTGGCTATTGCCTTTTTTTAAGAGATTATATTCACTCTTCAAAGAAAAATATTATCGCTTACCTTCAGAATAAAAAGTTTTTTTGTAAATGGAATGTCGGTGATAAAGAACAGGCCAGAAGTTGATTCAGATCACAATAACTTACTGAAACTCTATTTACATTGAATGAAATGAATGAAATTAAATTCCGGAGGAATAAGTAGGTGCTAGAAAAGTTAAACGAGATTAAATCAACTCTAAAAGATATAGGTGAAAAAGTTGATCAGATAGCTGATAAAGTCGAGGCTGGGGTAAAGCCAAAATTTAAGTGTAATGTTGATCATAACAACATTAATGTTAAAGAGCATAACAGCTGTTATGACAAAGTAAAAGAACTTGGCTATAAGCAGTTGATTGTAGAAAATGATGGTTGTATTGGAGCCCCCAATCTATATCGGTATAAAGTTCTTGATAACGACGAAAATAAAGTCGCTGAATTTTATACATTAAAAGGAGTCAAGGACTATTTAGAGAAACAACCTAAAAAGGCTTAAGCATCGGATAATCTTGATTTTAAATTGGTGATAATTTATCGTTTCAGGAGTTTTGCATCTACAGTTTCATCAAGAGTTTAATCAAGAAATACTGACATTTTTGATTCAGGGGTTTTGCATCTACAGTTTAATCAAGAGTTTAATCAAGAAATACGGACATTTTTAATTCACTGGACTTTAGAGTAAATTTTGGGTTTTAACGAAACTTGATAAAAAGTAATTAGGAATAGAAACCAATGCCTCAAGCACCAAAGAGTGTTTGAGATAGTCTTGAGCGATTTAATTATTTGTCTTTTTTGCCGAGTTTGGATTAGGGCTGCGTTATCGAAACTTTTCAACTCGTCTTGTGTACACAAAATTCCATCATAGCACTGCCTGAGCACAAGTGGTTTAAAAATTGTTGTAATAACTATTTATCAAGGGTTTCAGTTGAGTAAGTCAATGTGACTACTCAAGGGAAGCCAAGGGGTGCATCTCATTTTTGCTGTTTGACACGGTGGTGCGTTACGGGGCGGGCTATCCAAACCCTGACTACGAGGCGAAAAATGAAGGCTCCCCTAACACACCCTGTCTTGATGCAGTCGCTCATGGGGGAAACCCCCAAGACCGCGCTGCATCGCTACGCAAAATTTTCAAATATGAGATGCAGGGAAGCCAAGTTTCTGGTGAACGAGAATTAGTCTAAACTCCAGTGATAAAGATCAGAGCAAAAGTTGATTTATATCACAAACACTTACTGAAACTCTATTTACATTGAATGAATGAAATTCAATTCCGGAGGAATAAGTACATGCAAGAAGACTTAAACGATATTAAATCAAGGGTAAAATCTCTAGAGGAAAAAATTGCTCAGAAAGCTGATAAAGTAGAGGCTGAGGTCAAGCCAAAATTTAAGTGTAATGTTGATTATAACAAAATTGATGTTGAAGAGCATAACAGCTGTTATGATAAACTCAAAGAACTTGGCTATGATTTAGTTATGGAAAATGATGGTTGTATTGGCCCCCCAGGTCTATATCGGTATAAAGTTCTTGATAACGACGGAAAAAAAGTCAAGGATTTTTATAAATTAGAAGGAATCAAGGAGTTTATAAAAAAAGAAGAAAAACGCTTAAGTATCTCATAATATTGATTTTAAATTGGTCATAATTTGTCTTTTCAGGAGTTTTGCATCTACAGTTTCATCAATATTTGAATCAATAAATATGGACATTTTTAATTCAGGAGTTTTGCATCTACAGTTGTATCATAGAACATAACCCTTACCTTAAATCATTAGGTCCTAGTCCAAAGTCATCACTTAATTCAACCCACATCATTTCTAATTATGAAATAATTTCAACCATAAAGATTGCTGACCCTAGACACACTACGCACTAGCTTTTGCTGATCCTGTTTTTGTTTCTCATCACCACTATCATTAATAATTACTAGGATAGTAGAAATCTGATTAACATCAGAAGCATCAGGACAAGAGATAATACATAGATTTACACTGTGTTCTGCTTGAGTATTATGGGATACTAAGGTTTGAGCTGAATAATCTTGCCGACGTTCTTCTTCAGTCTTGGCAGCTAATGCTACATCGAACCATTGGGAAAAATTGCCCTCTTTAATGTGGAGCAAGTCCCGTAAAGACTTCTCCTCAATATCTTTCAAACCAATGAAATCCTTAGCGTGATCATTGGCAAGAATAATCTGACCAGTTTTATTGGTAAAAATTACACCACTGGATACATTAAAGACCAAATCTCGCTGCTCTAGCTGTTGTTGCTTGACTTTACTAAATAGCTTGGCATTTTGGAGCGCTACACCCGCTTGAATATTAAATGCTTCCATCAAGTCTTGATCCCTGCGATCAAAACTTGCCTTCCAGCAATCGGGAGGGTTTGGCCAATCGGCGGGATTGTATGGGGGAAAATTGCCCTGTTTCTTTTTATTGACTAATTGGGTAACAGCAATTAATTGATTATCAACATTAAACACAGGCATCCCTAACAAACTACAGGTGCGATAACCGGTTTGACTATCAGTTTGTTTGGCAGTTTCTGAATTGGGATGGTCATAGAGATCAAACGGAATTATCAGTGGCTGTTTAGTGGTAACAACTTGACCAGCAAAGCCAGCTCCTTTGGGAATCCGAATTTCTTTTAATGTGCCATCAGCAACCGTAATTTTTGTCCATAATTCATCCTGTTCCTCATCTAACATCCAGACTGTGCTGCGATCAGCAGACATTAGCTCTTGAGCCTGATTCATTACTTTATTCAAAGTTTCTTCTAGATCCAAGCTACTTTTACCCAGAGATTGTGTCGCATTTATCAATGCTGAAGCTATTCGTTGTTTCTGAGCTGCTTTATAAAATAACCGAGAGGATTTAAGAATCATTTGAATCGAGCGGGCGAATTGCGCAAAAAGTTTTTCATCCTCTGGTGTAAAGCCTTTTAAATCAATTTTATCAGCTAAGGGCGCGTCTAAAACTGGCGGTTGTTTTAACTTATTTAGTAATTGGACAACAGCCACTAAATCTCCTTTATCATCTAGTAAGGGTAAAGCCAGCATGGTATAAGTACGGTATCCAGTTTTGGTATCCCATTCCTTAGCAGTATTAGAACGGGTATCGTTATATAAATCGTAAGGAATATTGACAGTTTTCTTAGTTTGAGCAACATAACCAGCAATCCCTTTATCCGCAGGCATCCGAATCTCTTCTGAGTCTCCTCCTTCACCCTTTGCCACAATTGACCAGAGTTCATTTTTGGCTTCATCTAATAAAAAAATAGTCGTGCGATCTGCCTGTAGTATCTCGCCAGTTTTGAAGGTGATAGACCGTAACATTTCATTGAAAATGGAATCAAACCCTTCTCGGTCTAGCAGAGTATCCATCATGGATAAGGTTTGATTAAAAACTCCTAAGTCCAATTCAAGGTTGGAAACAATATATTTGAAACTTTCTGGGGTCAGGTGTTCAAGAGACTCATAGATAGTTTCCTTAGTGGTAGCCGCTAGGGCTGGATTAAGTTTCCCTTGTCGTCTGGCTTCTGAATACCGTTGAATTTCTTCTAACGCCTTTTTAAATTCTCGCTTTTCCCATTCTTGGCTAGTGGTCAAAAACTGATAATCTTGATGGCTTAAGCTTTTACCCAGGGCCCATCTTAATGCATCCTGTAACTGTTGTCCTCGCAGAAGACAGGATGTATCCTGACAATCGGAGTCTAACCAAGCAGCAATTTCATTACTATACGGTCGCAAATTTGCTAATTCTTTATCTACCCAATTTTGGTTAAAAACAGCTTGATAAATACGGTTATAAATCCTTAATTTTCCTTGCTTCTCAACTACTAATCCCGATAGCCGCAATTCTATTTGTTCATAACTGTCATCAGAAGCAATTTCTCCCCGTTGCAGAATTTGCTGATACAATCCCAGTAATCGCCCAGCCCGTTGTTCATTCTTAATAAGACGATCGCGAATAGTTTTAAGATGCTCCGGATTATCATGGGATTTCCAATCATCAATCACTTGCGATCGCACTAATTTATCAACCCACTCTGCCTCACCACCTGTTGGGATAGTAGATACAGAATCCAACAAGAGTTTACAAAGCTTTTGGGTCAGAAAAGGTTGACCTCCACTCCAGTACAAGACCTGTTTCAGGACATCTTGGGGATTACTAATTTTTCCTTGTAATCCTTGCGCTAATCCCTGTGCTTCGTGCAACTGAAAGCCATATAGCTGAATCGCCTGACCAATATTAAAGGGTGTGCGTTTTTTATCTTGAATTAAATCTGATGGTGTTGCTACTCCAAGTAGCGCAAACGTAAGGCGTTGGTAGTCTGACTTATCCACACGTTGGTTATAGCAGGCACGAATAAAAGCGAAAAAATCATCAGTGGGGAAATCGAGGCTAAGAACGCTATCAATTTCATCAATAAAAATTACAATATTTTGAGTAACTTGCTGGAGCAAAACCTCTTCAAGAAATTCTCTCAATCGCCGCACCGCAAATATCATTTCTCGCTCACGCCACCAAGTGCGTAAATTAATATCTAGGTCGAAGTCTCTAGCCAGAGAGCGGACAATATTGGCATACCATTGATCGAGAGTGACATGCTGAGTACCATCCATGGATAAATCAATTACTGCACAGGCAACCCCATCTGCTTCAAGCCGACGCATTACTTGCACTCGTAAGCTAGATTTTCCAGTCTGTCTTGAGTTCAATACATAACAAAACTGTCCAGCCTTCAATCCTTCATATAAATCATTATCTGCTTGTCGCTTCACATAGGTAAGAGCATCGGCTGGTAAAGTCCCTGAGTATATATATTC
>NZ_JAAHGN010000700.1:0-4042 GCF_010672485.1 Moorena sp. SIO2C4
GACCCCTGACCCCTGACCCCTGACCCCTGACCGCTGACCCCTGACCGCTGACCCCTGACCGCTGACCCCTGACCGCTGACCCCTGACCGCTGACCCCTGACCGCTGACCCCTGACCGCTGACCGCTGACCGCTGAATAAAGAATTCCTAAGCCAATCCTAAAATAGATCTAAAAGCTGACCGATAAACTTGAGTTTTGTGGCACGATAACTATCCTGACAAGAACAAATAGCAACAGGATTTAGCCATGACTCTACGATTGGGGGATACCGTACCCGACTTTACTCAGAATTCCAGCGAAGGGGAGATTAATTTGTATGAATGGGCAGGAGATAGCTGGGTGGTGCTGTTTTCTCACCCAGCCGACTACACCCCAGTTTGCACTACCGAGTTAGGTATGGTTGCTAAACTCAAGCCCGAATTTGAGAAGCGCAATGTTAAAGTGCTAGCCTTGAGCGTGGATGATGTTGACTCCCACAAAGGCTGGATTGGAGATATCAACGAAACCCAGACAACAACGGTCAACTACCCGATTTTGGCGGATCCAGATAAAAAGGTGTCTGACCTTTACGATATGATCCACCCCAACGCTGACAATACCCTAACCGTACGCTCTGTTTTCGTCATCGACCCACAGAAGAAATTGCGGTTAGTGTTAACCTACCCTGCTAGCACCGGTCGTAACTTTGACGAAATCCTGCGAGTGATTGACTCCCTACAGTTGACCGATGACTATAAAGTCGCTACTCCCGTTAACTGGACAGACGGGGGTGACTGTGTTATTGTACCCTCCATCAAAGATCCAGAAGAGTTGAAGGAACGGTTTCCCAAAGGATATGAGGAAATTAAGCCCTATCTGCGGATGACACCCCAACCGAACAAGTGAAATAATTATCTAGTCTGAAGGATGAAGGATTAAGGATACTTCATCCTTCATTCTTTAGAATTTAGAATTTAGAATTTAGAATTTAGAATTTAGAATTTGTAATTTAAACTTGATTTAAATGGATATCAAAGCAGGTTTTGTTGATACAGTTGGTAATACACCACTTATTCGCTTAAACAGCTTTAGCGAAGAGACGGGTTGTGAAATTCTAGGGAAAGCCGAGTTTCTCAATCCAGGAGGTTCTGTAAAAGACCGAGCTGCCCTCTATATTATTAAAGATGCAGAAGAAAAAGGCTTACTAAAGCCTGGGGGTACAGTTGTTGAAGGAACCGCTGGCAATACGGGCATTGGTCTAGCCCATATCTGTAATGCTAAGGGATACAAGTGCCTGATTATTATCCCGGAAACTCAATCCCAAGAAAAAATGGATACCCTCAGAACCCTGGGAGCTGAAGTTCGCCCAGTGCCAGCAGTACCCTACAAAAACCCCAATAATTATGTAAAGCTTTCTGGACGCATTGCCCAAGAGATGGATAATGCCATCTGGGCGAATCAGTTTGATAATTTGGCAAACCGACAGGCTCATTATGAAACTACTGGGCCAGAACTGTGGCAGCAAACTGACGGGAAAATTGATGCTTGGGTTTCCGCAACTGGGACAGGTGGAACCTATGCAGGGGTGGCGATGTATTTGAAAGAAAAAAATCCTAACCTTCAATGTGTAGTGGCTGACCCCATGGGTAGCGGTTTGTACAGTTATGTCAAGACCGGTGAAATTAAACCGGAAGGTAACTCTATTACAGAAGGTATCGGTAACAGCCGTATTACTGGGAATATGGAAGAGGCTCCCATTGATGATGCCATTCAAATTGATGACCACGAATGTCTCCGGGTAGTTTACCAGCTGCTGAGCCGGGATGGATTATTTATGGGAGGGTCTGTCGGGATTAATGTCGGAGCTGCTGTTGCTCTGGCTAAACAAATGGGACCTGGTCATACAATTGTGACTGTACTTTGTGATGGCGGTGGTCGTTATCAGTCACGGCTATTCAATCAGGAATGGTTGGTATCTAAAGGACTTTCTGTGGGTGATTGCAGCTCTTGAGGAAAAAGGCTGAAGGGTCATTAATCTAGTCATCTTTGTAAGTATTCAGCCAATGGCAACGGGAAACGGGGAACAGGGAGCAGACAGAAATCCTTGACACTTATTACTAACTAATCTTTAAGCTTAACACAAATAAAAACAAATAAAAGTACCCTTTCGAGTACTGTCACAGATGCCAGCAAACTTGGTATTGTAATTGATATAGATCAATATCAAGCCTTGCTCTGTCAGCACCTTGAGCAACCTAGGCACCACGGATGTCCCTAAAAAGACACCTACACACACTGGTGCCAAGGCTTTTCACTTTGGAAAGACACCTCAAGTCAACTGAGCTTTTGGTTATAACTTGAACCATTACTCCTTCGCTCTCTGGGGCCTAGGGGCTGATAGCTGTTTGCAGAAAGTGTAGCATGGGCGTCGCGGGTTAGCTGACCGATCAAACTAGATCAGTGTCACAAATCAAGACTTAATTCTCATTATTTATTAAGAATAATGATGAGGCTTCTTCAAGAAAAACTGAAGTAAGAAGCCTGAACTTCGTATGTTGATTTTTCTAGAGGAAGTACACCAGATGCAAACCCAAGACCTCCTAAAATCCCCTAATCGTCAAAAATTTGATGCAGTAGTTGATTCTAGCTGGAAACAAAAAGAAAACTCTGAGGTATATACATTTATTAAACGCCAACTCAAGTACTTCAATCTTGAACAGGAACTTGATATAGGCCAGATACTTTTTGAGGGCTGTATTCGTGGCGTTAGCAAAATTGAATCTGGACAAGATATTCAAGACCCCTCAGACTGGCTAAAATCTACCTGCTTCTACATAATCCTAGACCATATCCGAATCACTTACGTCTACAGCAGTTCTGACTGGGAGCTAAGCACAGGCAATTGGGAGCAAGCATCCCAAGGGCACGCCATGGGCACCTACAACTAATGTGGCAACTAATGTGGCAACTACTGATGTGGTAATTCCTTGATGATCACAAGGGCTATAGTCATTAGGGTCAGCAAGGACAAATGTAAGTAGCGAGGCATACTAAAACACCGCTATGGAAAGATTTTTTATGCCAATTTGGCAACACAGCTCGGTAACCTCATTGTTTCATGGTTATACCCTTGATGAATTTATTTTACCCTACCTACTTATCAATGTCACAAATCGAGACTTAATCGTCACTAAGTGAGTAATAGTGATGATAAGTTTTATCAAATACAATTGAAAGTCAGGGGCATCATGTGCTTTTATTTTTCCCGAGGAACTACACTAGATGCAACCTAGAAAACCTCCAAAGTCCCCTAATCGTAAACAATTTGATGCCGCTGTTAATTCTCTTTTAAACCAAAGAAATAAATCGGGATTGTTTGCATTTATTGAATTTAGACTAAAGCAGTTCAATCTTGAACACAAATTTGATATCTTTGACATATTTATTGAAAGCTATATTCGCGGAGTTAGCAAAATTGAATCTGGACAACATATTGAAAATCCATCAGCTTGGCTAAGAACAACCTGCTTAAATGTGATTAGAGAGCATTTTGCTAAGAAAGGAAAGCATTGGAAAAAAGAACGTGAATTTAGCTCTATAGAATACCAGATTAGCTCTAATGATGCTTCCGATTATTTATCGGATCAATATGTCAAGGAAATACTGTCAGATATTAGACAACTAGTAAGTCCTCTAGATTTTGATATTTTTGTGTTACGAGTCATGGAGGAATTGTCCTGGATTGAAATTGAAGAACGCCTGAACTTGGCAAGTAATACAGCGTTGCGAAAACGATATCAGCGTATGAGGAAAGTTTTGAGAGATTATTTTTTTGATATCGACAACTCTATGCTCGAAGACTATGGCTTATCCTGAAGTAAGCATATGCGCTACGCGCACGCTACTTGAGGTGCCGTCAGCTGTCAGCCGTCAGCTAAAAGCTCACGGGTGCGCGTTCAGCCGTCAGCTGTCAGCCGTTAGCCGTTAGCCGTCAGCTTATTTTATTAAAAAGCACCTCAAGTAGCACCATCTGTAGCCCATAAGCTGATAGCTGATAGCACCA
>NZ_JAAHGN010000701.1:0-4030 GCF_010672485.1 Moorena sp. SIO2C4
ATCCTGTCCGTATCAATCACCTCACCCTTAGCAGTCAATTCATCCTGTGCTGCACAGCCATTCTCAGTGATAAACATCGGCAAATCTGAACGCCCCAGGGTTTCACTGACATGACGAACCCCCCAATAAAGGGAATCTGGTAGGATATTCAGCCAAGGCAGATGCATGCGAGGGTAGCCTTTGGGCATACCAAGGAACTCGTACCCCTGTGGATTGTCAGCAGCCCGGACATAGGTACCAGTGTAAATATTAAGACAAATCCCATCCAGAGGCTGATGAATGATTTGTAGGTCACATGGTCCGATGTCTGGTGCATTGTCTCCTAACACTTCCAGTAATTCAGGACTATAAGCACCAGTCAGAGCAGGGATAATGATACCGCCATTTTGCCCACATAAAGGGAAGGCCTTTTTTGCTGCTGCCACATGGTACGGTGACTCATTGATTGGCACCGTGACGGACAAGTTATCCACAAAGGCGATAGAACAGGGAACCCGGGAAGCACTACGGATGGCTTGACAGCCCAAACCATGAGCTAAAAGGGCATGATGAGAGGTTTGCCATACCTGTTTGATGGATTTAACACGCCTACCGGGAGCATGGATCGGGTCCTGGTCAACCCCATAGCCTAAGTGAGTAAAACACATGATCTCATTAATGGTCATCCAATTGGTAATGCGATCGCCTAATTGAGTGACCACAGCGGTAACATAATCCGCAAAGTCAAACGCCATCTGGCGAGAAAGCCAAGACTTGTATTTGTCTTCTAGGGCTTGGGGAGAGTCCCAATGAAATAGAGTGGCATGGGGAGTAATGCCATGATCTAACAAGCAATCCACCAAGCGCTTATAGAAATCAACCCCTTCCTGATTGACTTTGCCACGCCCGTCAGGAATAATCCGAGGCCAAGCAATGCTAAAGCGATAATCCTTGATCCCTAGTTTGACCATCAGCTCTATATCTTCTTTGTAGCGATGGTAGTGGTCACAAGCGACAGCACCGGTATCACCGTTAAGTATTTTTCCAGGGGTACCACTGAAGGTATCCCACACACTAGGTTTGCGTCCTCCTTCACTTACTGCTCCTTCAATCTGATAGGAAGCGGTGGCTACTCCCCATATGAAGTTGTCTGGGAATTGGTAACTGATTCGATCGCCGTTAGTCATTAGTGATTTGTTATTAAGAAAGGGAGTTACGTACTAGCTCATCCCACGTACTTGAGTCCTGGGACGAGTTAACCTGTCCGCAATCAACGAAGAATCTTAACAGGAATGATAACTTTTGATCCACAGCTTCTCAGGAATTGGGTAGGGTCTTTTAGGGTTGGAAGTCCCCTGTCACTGAGCCGAAATCACTGATATATCAAGCCAGGGACCTTGAGGCCGATAAATTTAACCGACTACCGGTAGCCCTTAACAAGCCACCAACAACCCGGCTTTATGATCCAGATTCACAGACCTTTACCAAGATTTTTAATGAAAATTTAAGATTTTTGACATTTTCGGTTATCGACAGGGATTTCGCCTAAGGTAGAAAGTGCCAAGTCATACTTTGGCTCTGGCTTTTAACTCACCTGCTTATGTGGTTAAATTTTATGAGCATTTTGCCAAACTTTCTCCGTTCTTTGGTAATAACAATCCTTCTGAGCTTTATGGCTCCAGTGGCACTAGTTATTGGTTTACTGGCCGGTTTTGGTATAATAGGATACATTCCGGGCTTAACAGGGTTTGGTCTTACTGCCACAACTGAGCTATTGAAATTTCTGACTATTTTTGGTAGTGGATCCCCCATTCAGGGAGTATTAGTGATTGCCTTTACCTGTAGCCTAGTTGGAGCATTATTTGATCTCTACGCCTGCGCCCGCTACCACAACCTGAATGATAACTAAGGACAATCGTACTCAAATTTGTTCAAACTCCCCTGAGGTATTGGGGATATGGTTGAGATTCAAATTATCTATTATTTATATCTGTACGGGAATTAGCCTAGTGGTTTAGGAAGGGAACCGAACTCAAAGACCTTTTCGGGGTTGATAGATTGATAACAGGTTAAATCAAATCATCCAAGCGGTGACGTTTCGCTAACCGTTAACAATCCTCAGTATGGGTGAAAAAAGTGGATCTAAACCGTAAGGATATGTCACTAGACGGAGGCAAACGATTATGGCACTTATTCGTTGGGACCCTTTCCGAGAATTCACTAACTTACAACGGGAAATGAATCGGCTATTTGATGAATTCACCCCATTTGAAGATCGTGGTCTGAAGGGAACAAGTTTTATGCCAGCGGCGGAACTGCAGGAGACAGCAGAAACCCTGGAATTAAAGCTTGAGATTCCTGGGATAGATTCTAAAGATCTCGATATTCAGGTGACAGAGCAAGCCGTGTCTATTAGTGGTGAGCGTCGGTCTGAAACTAGTACTGAAGAAAATGGGATGACACGTTCAGAATTCCGTTATGGTAACTTTCAGCGGGTGATTCCCTTACCAACACGGGTTCAACACGATCAGGTTAAAGCTGATTACAATAACGGCATCTTGAGCCTGAGTTTGCCCAAAGCAGAATCAGAAAAGCAAAAAGTCTTTAAAGTTAATCTCAATTAGTGTTGGGGTTAATAGCCTAGTTCAGTTAGTCGATAAATTGCTGGTTTGATCAGCGGATTTTTATGGCTAACGATTTCGTAAGCATTCAGCACTCAGCCGTCAGCCGTCAGCTAAAAGTCCAAGTAACTCAGCATTATTCCAATGCTTACCTGTTTTTTTCAAAAGCTGTTCGCCTAGCGTGCGTGGCACAGGCTTCGACGCTGAGATTTAGCTCATTAGCTGATACGCGACACGCTGATAGCTGAATGCTTACACGATTTCGTCAAACCCCAGCGGTGTAAATAAAATTCATAAAGATTGACAGTAAACTTTCTAGTGGAAGACTTGACCTGTCAATCTTTTTATAAGCATTCAGCTATTACCACTTAGATTTAAGGTAAGATGGAATATGATATTTTGTAATATCATGTCCGGATAATTAGTGATAAAACACCATTACCGATTAAACCTTACTCCTTTACTTCTACCTTCTGCCTTCTGCCCTCTGCCTTCGATTCGGGCAAGCGTGTAAGTATTCAACCGGACATGATATAAGTGGCTGCTTAAGCTAGCTCGGTATAGGGTTAGTAAACAGCTAGAGAAAATGTCGCAGAGTCTACCAAAAACTCCTGGGGGGGTGACATGCAAGCTGAAATCCTTACTGGGTAAAAATTTCAGCCGATAATTCACAAAAATATACATTCTGTTTTGGGCAAACATTGGACGTAGTTATAAGGGTTTGAGCTTCCAGAAAATGAATTGAGGGTTAATTTCCGACTGTATCTTCCATGATACCATTGGCATCAAAGCCTTATATAGTAAGCTTTTTGGGGCTCATGTCACCCCCTCAGCAAAAACTCTTATTATTTGTTATAATTAAATTAGGGTAACACCGACAGGGATTATTATGTAACTTAAATTAAAGCCGAAAACCAAGGGTTTAATAGTTGCGCTCTCTATCCCGGTGGAACCAACTTTGGGGTTGACATTTTTATGGCGCTCGCGGGATATTCCGTCAGAGCTTTGGGAGATACCCCCTGGATGTGAAAGCATCTTGCATTGGCGAGCCAGAATTTGCCTTTGGTAGATTTTGGTAGCTAAAAAGTATCGGAGTATATCTAGACTCATCCTTAAGAGCAATTCCTCTCTCGTTATACCCGTAGGGTTAGCGAGAGAGGAATTGCGTCTTTAACGATAGATGTGCGCTTATTGAGGGTGGTCAATGACCCACCCGAGACGTTCGCGTAGCGTCGGCTTTGCCGATTGGAAACAGATGCGCCTATACGAGCGAAGTCCAGTAAACTGGCGGCGCAGCAAAATCGGTAGACTTTGAAGTTACCGTAAGGATAGTGGAGTCTTTATGGTTGGCAGGTTATGCAGAGAAGGGTAAAAATTTATTAATTAAGACTCCACTATCCTAAGGTTTCGTCTCTAGGGAAAAGATGACA
>NZ_JAAHGN010000702.1:0-4027 GCF_010672485.1 Moorena sp. SIO2C4
TATCAATTTACATCGTTACTGACTCAGACAGCACCACATCACCTGCTCCAGGGCTTCCCTAACTACATAAAACACTACCATCAGCCATTATGGCTTAAAAACTAGATCTTAATTGATAGAATAGCCTGCAACCACTTCTGGTCATTTACTGGTCATTGGTCAATTACTAAGGATATAAGGATTATGGACTATTGACTAATGACTGATTCAAGGTGCTATCCGTGAAAATACTATTAGATAATATCCATAAGTCCTATGGCAGGCGCAGTGTTGTCAGTCGCGTTAATCTTTCCGTTGCCCAAGGGGAAGTTGTAGGGTTGCTTGGTCCTAATGGTGCTGGTAAAACTACAACCTTTTACATTGCCACTGGTCTAGAAAAACCCAATCTGGGTACAGTTTGGCTAGATGATCAAGATATCACTGGCATGCCGATCAATCGGCGAGCGCAGCTAGGTATTGGTTATCTGGCTCAGGAAGCGAGTATCTTCCGCCACCTTAGTGTTCGGGACAATATTCAATTAGTCTTAGAACAAACTGGTGTGCCTCGTGGTGAGTGGGGATTAAGAATGCATTACTTACTCCAAGAGTTTCGTTTGGAAAAAGTCGCCAATACCTTGGGTAATCAAGTGTCTGGAGGAGAGAGACGTCGAACAGAACTGGCAAGAGCCTTAGCTGTTGGTTCACTTGGACCGAAGTTCTTATTCTTGGATGAGCCATTTGCTGGTGTCGATCCCATTGCTGTGTCAGAGATTCAAAAAATTATGGCTCGATTACGCGATCGCCAAATGGGAATTCTGGTGACTGACCACAATGTAAGAGAAACCCTAGCGATTACTGACCGCGCCTACATTATGCGAGAAGGACAAATCCTGGCTGCCGGGAGTGCTGAAGAACTTTATGATAATCCTTTAGTACGTAAGTATTACTTAGGGACAGGGTTTCAACGATAAAAGAAGCTATTAAAAATTAATTTAGTGATTAGCACATCATGAAATTTGGTAAATCCAAGTCCATCATTGCACTAATGCCTGGCTTATCAGTGATGGATCGGTACATCGTATTTGAGCTAATCCCACCACTGCTGTTTGGTATAGGTGCTTTTTCATCACTTGGTGTAGCTATTGGAACCCTATTTGAGTTGGTTCGCAAAGTTACTGAAGCAGGATTACCACTGGGAATTGCACTTCAAGTGCTACTGTTGCAGATACCCCAGTTTATTTCCTATGCTTTACCAATGTCGATGCTCCTAGCTGCTCTGATGGCATACTCTCGCCTCAGTAGCGATAGTGAGTTGATTGCCATGCGTAGCTTTGGGGTAAGCATCTACCGACTCGTAATACCTGCTGTAGTGGTGAGTTTGCTCGTTACAAGTCTGACATTTGTATTTAATGAATTAGTGGTTCCTGCGGCTAACTACCAGTCCAAAATCACCTTAGATAAAGCGCTCAAAAAAGAAAGACCATCTTTTCAGGAAAGGAACATATTTTATCCCGAATATCAAAAAGTAAAGCTACCCAATGGCAAAAAAGTAAACAAAATTAAGCGTTGGTTCTACGCCGAGCAATTTGATGGTAAGCAGATGAGAGGCTTGACAATTTTAGACTTTTCTCAGACCGGTCTAGAACAAATTGTTACCTCTGAGTCTGCCGTTTGGAACCCCACTGAAAATTTATGGGATTTTTTAGATGGAACCATCTATATTATATCTCCCGATGCTTCTTACCGCAATATCCTCAGATTTCAAAAACAAAAGCTACAACTTCCTAGAACACCTTTGGATTTGGCAAAAAAAAATCGTGACTATGGTGAAATGAACATTGCTCAGTCTCTAGAGCGTTTGGAGGTATTACGCCATAGTGGTAATGCTAAAAAAATCCGTAAACTTAGGATCAGAATTCAACAAAAAATATCTTTTCCCTTTGTTTGTCTAGTTTTTGGTTTAGTGGGAGCCTCCTTGGGAACTCGTCCTCAACGTACAGGTAAAGCAACCAGTTTCGGCATTAGTGTTTTAGTGATTTTTTCTTACTACTTATTAGGATTTATAACGAATGCCCTAGGTCTAGTTAACATTTTCTCTCCTTTGATGGCAGCCTGGTTGCCTAATTTATTTGGACTAGGTGCGGGAGGATTGTTGTTATATAGGGCTGCCCGATAGGTAGGCTCGATAGCTAGGTAGTTATTGTTGCTAATTGTAAATTGCTAATTGTAAACCTGAATCCGTTGATTAGAGGCTAGCATCAAGTTACAGCGAAGCTGAAATATTTAACATCGTTGAAACCTGCCATGTCTTATCGTCATCAACCTCCTGCCTACCTCCGCTATTGGAAAGCTCAACTACAACCTTTGGGACGACCAGCATTTTGGGGAGCAGCTGTCTTGTTATCCCTAATGTTGTGGTTTGTCCGGGAATACTGGAACCGTCCAGAATTGTTAAGGGCAATTGGGATCAATCAAGTGGCTGACACTGATACTCCCACCGTTGAACCAACCCTGTCTTCTGAAGATGATGAACTAGCAGCAACGTTGGCTGATATTGATAATTCTGCCGTGCTATTAGCAGAGCTCGAAGCGCTAAGTGCTATATCAGTACCACCACAGCAAACCAATAAAGCCAGAAAGTCTAAAACCAAAAATTCGGAAGGGTTATTTACTCAAGTTATTCAGCAGACAAAAGCTAACTCCCAAGCAACATCACCTTTACTAACGCCAAACGTCCAACCTCAGCAGTCCTCAAAAGCCAGAAATCCGTTTGTTACATCTACAAACGATTTGTTTAATATCCCTCCTGTTCCTGGGACTGGCTTACTGACCAATCCTAACTCTGTTAATCAGAGATCTTTATCCTCAAGCACACTGAACCAGACTAATTCTGTATTGGGGTTGGGTTCCTTCAATTCCCCCTACACTAATCCAGCCGAGTTACCAGTCAGCCCTTTACAGGAAGCCTTGAATAGGCTTAATGCTGCTAAGTCTAATACCGGTAATAGCAAAGCTCAACTACCCGCTAACATATTGCCTTCAAACATCTCCTATGGAAACAGGGGAGTTCTCGAACAACGGAACTCAGGAACTCAGGAAATTAAAGCTAGGGGGGGAATACCGTTGAGTGCAACTGGCAATCAAGCATTACCGACTCCCTCCTATCCAGGACAAATTACCTATCCTGGGGTAACAACACCAGGTTTAACCGGCAACAGGAATTTCTCGACCACACCCACAACAGCTCCTTATCCAGGACAAATTAATTATCCTGGAGTCAATCTACCTCGAACAAGGAACGATAGAACTTTTCCGACAACACCTACAGTACCTACAGTTCCTCTCAATTCCAACACCTACTCTAGTCCATTCCGGCAAGCTACCGGTGTACCAACGGCAGCACCGCTTACACCAGTAGCACCGCAAGGAACTAGTAAATTGGGGCAATTTTCTACCCAGTCTACTAGTCAAAATCAGTTTTTCAATCAGCCTCAGTTAAAGTCTAAGCTTGAACCAAGTCAGCTGAGGCGACCTAAAATTATCATTTCCAATCCTTGACATTCCCCGGTATCCCATACGCGGAGATTCTCCCTTAATAAATTTTGGTTAATCGACTCGCCCTAACCTGACAGCTTGACAGCAACCAAGGGCTTAGGGCAAATCTTCCCAAGGATTGCCCTTAAATGTAGACTTGCACGTTCGGTTCATCGACCCAGTTTCTGGCATGGCCTGTCGTAAAAAGTTTGCTCAAAACCTCTGTTGATCGGGTTACCAACTTAAAAGACTCAAGTGTCAACTAAAATATTTAATGATTGCCTCAGCAAACTCAGAACACTTCAGGGGAGGTTCTACGGGTGGAGTCATCATCCGGGCTAGGTCATAAGTAACTTCCCGGTTAGCGATCGCATCTGATATCCCCTTCTTAATCAAATCAGCAGCTTCTTGCCAACCCATATACTCTAGCATCATCACTCCTGATAAAATCACAGAGCCTGGATTGACCCGGTCTAGACCCGCATGTTTGGGAGCTGTGCCATGGGTGGCTTCA
>NZ_JAAHGN010000703.1:0-4027 GCF_010672485.1 Moorena sp. SIO2C4
TGATCTCGATAGTCCAATCTGGATGTAGATTGAACGAATTGGCCACTTGGCCATCATGATCACGAGGAATCCGTTCTGTACGAAAGACGGCAACGTCTGGGACAATTGATCGCCCACCAAAGGTACACCGCAGTTCGGGGAATGCCTGGGCAGTTCGCTCTGGCTTTAAAGCGAGTGTTAAAGCAAAACTCAATTCCCGTTGAAGGATGCTGTGCTTTCCTTGAGGCATAGGTTTTTGTTGAATTTGTCCATTGACATATTCACTAGCAGGTTTCGTTTCAGGAAGTTCTAAAAATTCCGCCAGGGTCAACGTTTGTCTAATTTGATTAACAGCAACCATTGATGACCTCCTGTTTCTTCGATTTTAACTGTTGCTGGATTCAGTTCCAGTCATGCTCACCAGAAAAGCGATCGCATTCTCCAAAACGCGATCGCATCTTTCATTCACTACAACCATCGCACTACAAAAGCTAGATTTGCTTTAAGATATCATGGATGTTTGGGATCTTGCTTAAGCAACTCATAGTTCTTATCTGCTAATTCTTGAATTTCCTGTGGCAACTGACGGTAGTATTCCCAAAACTGTGAAGTATTGAAATGCTTTAAATTTCCTGGCACTTTCCCTCTCTGAATTCTTGCCTTGCTTGTTTAATTAGATGATCTAGCTTGCCAGATTCAAAGTCTTCCTCAATTTGCTTATCCCATAGAGATTCATAGAATTCATCAAGCCATTGAACCAGATCTGTTAACTCTCCCGTAGAGAGTTTCATTACTGCTTCTTTGATTTCTGCAACACTCATAAAATGCCATCGCCTTTATCTACTGCATCTATAATTATAATAGTGATATTCCATACCGCCAAATTGGGTAAGGGATGCAGGGTAAACGCAATAATCAATAAGGCTGCATTCTTGTTAACACTATTAATATAAATTGCAATAGCGCTGATAATCAGGGCTTAATATTATCCTAATCCTTGCCCTATATTACATTTTGGCTCAATTTTTATGGCGCTTACCCTGATAACTATAGCAGTCCTAAATTAAAATAATTACCTAAGTACAAATAATTTTACATTCACTACTGACGACAAGCCATAGCTTTTAACTACATCCGAGTTTCCAGTTACCATTGGCAACTTCATGATTCTGGGGTCCATACAGTTTGATCCCCTTGCCCCCAAAAGCCATCATATTTGCTAAGACAAACATCACCTAAAACCTTTGTCTGACAGGCTAAGCGGCGATTTGCTGTCGGAGAATGGGGCGGAAGCGATCGCCTAGCTTTATCTTTCCAATTTGCCTCGGATACTTCCCCGTCTATCTCAACCGCACAGGTACCACAGCTTCCTAATCCTCTACAGTTAATTAGTTTAGCGTTGCCGTTGTATAGGGCAACGCCATGCTCTAGTAAGACCTTGCGCAGATTACTGCCCTGGTCACATTCAAAGCTTTTTCCTTGTGCTGTTACTTTAGGCATTATTCAAGATTACTCCTTATCTGTAGCTTATTTTTTAATAAAATTAGATGCAGCTATGTTTAATGTTGTGAACAGAGCCAATCTGGCAATACACCAAGGTGCTCTTATTGTTTGATGGTTCTAGATAAGCTGCGTTTATAAATATCTAGATTTTAGATAGTTTGGTCGAGTCCTCTGTCTTGATGCAAAGCGCGAGTGGGGGAAACCCCCGCATTAAGGCGCTGCATCGCTTGATACCCTTGATCTATCAAGGCTTAAGAGATGGGTAACCTTCCTACACTGCTAAGCGCGGGTAAATGTCGGAAGGTTATCTGCGTGCCTTGCCCTTGACTAAGCTTTAGGCCATCAAAGCTTACCCTTAACTATAATTTACATTTCTTTACGATAAACTCAACTATTCTAACTGCCCATGACTTCAACAGCTTCTCACCCGATCTGGATTTACGATACAACGCTGCGGGATGGTGCCCAGCGTGAGGGAATCTCATTGTCTCTCGAAGATAAGTTACGCATTGCTCGGCAACTGGATGAGTTGGGTATTCCCTTCATTGAAGGAGGATGGCCAGGGGCAAATCCGAAAGATGTGCAATTTTTCTGGAAGCTCAAAGAAGAACCTCTCAAACAAGCAGAAGTAGTCGCCTTTTGCTCAACTCGACGGCCAAACATGATCGCTGCAGAAGACCGGATGCTGCAAGCTATTTTAGCTGCAGGAACGCGCTGGGTGACTATTTTTGGTAAATCCTGGGATCTTCATGTTACTGAAGGGCTGAAAACTAGCCTAGAGGAAAACCTAGCCATGATTGGTGACACCATAGAATACCTCCGTAGTCAAGGGCGTCGGGTAATTTACGATGCAGAACACTGGTTTGATGGCTATAAAGCCAATCGAGACTATGCCCTCAAAACCCTGAAAGCTGCTAAAGATGCGGGTGCAGAATGGCTAGTACTGTGTGACACCAACGGTGGTACCCTACCCGAGCAAATTAGTCAAATTGTTAGAGATGTCATTAAAGAGTTGAAGGTTGGAAGGTTGAATGTTGACAATGAGTTGAAGGTTGGAAGGTTGAATGTTGAAGGTTCTAACCTACCCTGCGGGAACGCCAAAGGCGAACAACCTGCTAACCTGCAACCTGCAACCGAAACTAACCTACCCTACGGGAACGCCAAAGGCGAACAACCTGCTAACCTTCAACCTGCGAACCTTCAACCTGGAACCGAAACTAACCTACCCTACGGGAACGCCAAAGGCGAACAACCTGCTAACCTTCAACCTGCTAACCTTCAACCTGCTAACCTTCAACCTGCTAACCTTCAACCGCCTAACCTCCAACCCATGTTAGGAATCCATACCCATAATGATTCAGATACAGCGGTTGCTAATGCCTTAGCTGCGGTATCTGAGGGAGCCTGTATGGTTCAGGGAACGATTAATGGTTATGGTGAACGCTGCGGTAATGCCAATCTCTGTTCTGTGATTCCTAACTTACAGTTGAAGCTAGGGTTACGCTGTATTCAGGATAATCAGCTGGCCAGACTCACCCAAGCTAGTCGTTTAATTAGCGAGATTGTTAATCTTGCTCCCCATGACCATGCTGCCTTTGTCGGTCGTTCAGCCTTTGCTCACAAAGGTGGTATCCATGTTTCAGCGGTGGCAAAGAATCCTCTGACCTATGAACATATTCAGCCAGAACAGATTGGTAACCAGCGTCGGATCGTAATTTCTGACCAGTCGGGATTGAGCAATGTATTAGCAAAAGCCCGTAGTTTCGGTCATGACCTGGATAAAAAAGACCCCGCCTGTCGCGAAATCCTGGAACGCCTCAAAGATCTAGAAAATGAAGGGTATCAATTTGAAGCAGCGGAAGCCAGTTTTGATTTGTTGATGCGGGATGCTTTGGGATATCGAGAACATCCCTTTGAACTCAAAGGCTGTCAAATACATTGCGATATGCTACAAGGGGTCAGTAAACCCTACAGTAATTCTGTGGCAACCATTAAAGTATCTGTTAACAACCAGGATATTTTGGAAGTAGCAGAAGGCAATGGACCAGTGTCAGCCCTTGATGCAGCCTTGCGCAAAGCCTTAGTGAACTTTTACCCAGAGATTGCTGATTTTCATCTAACTGACTACAAAGTGCGGATTCTGGATGGTGCTGCTGGCACATCGGCTAAGACACGGGTGCTAGTGGAATCGAGCAATGGAGAACAGCGCTGGACAACTGTGGGGGTTTCTAGTAATATTCTCGAAGCGTCCTATGAAGCTGTGGTGGAAGGCATTGAGTATGGTTTGCTGTTGGAATCTTCAGCAAAGACACCATTGAGGCATTCCCCAGCCTTGAAAGAGCGGTAATTTGCTGTTTGACCCGGTGGTGCGTTACGGGGCGGGCTGTCCCAAAATGGGCGACGAGGCGGAAAATGAGTGCGAGCCCTTCCCTAACGCACCCTACGCAACTAATTTAAGGTGCTATCCAACGTAGACTATCTAGCTTAGCCTTGGTCAGAACCTCAAGGGGAGGTAACTTATGATAAGGCCCTTCCCAGTTAAGGG
>NZ_JAAHGN010000704.1:0-3986 GCF_010672485.1 Moorena sp. SIO2C4
TAGAGTTGGTGACTGGAGTCAGACGTGGGCCTCTGCCGATCATGTGGAGCGCATCGAGATTGGCGATCGCACTAATATTCAAGATGGCGCAATTTTACACGGAGATCCCGGCAAGCCAACAGTTTTAGAAGACCATGTCACTGTCGGTCATCGCGCTGTCATTCATTCAGCATATATTGAACAGGGTAGCTTGATTGGTATTGGAGCAGTGGTACTCGATGGGGTTCGTGTGGGTCATGGTAGTATCGTAGGCGCTGGAGCTGTGGTTAGTAAAGACGTTCCTCCTCTGTCCCTGGTAGTCGGTGTCCCTGCCAAAAAATTACGGGATGTTTCGGAGGCTCAAGCCGCTGAACTGATTGAACATGCACGGCACTATGAAAAGTTGGCTCTAGTTCATGCCGGTAAAGGCACAGATTTAGGATTTAGTGTAACCTAATACTTCGCTGCCGTTGGCCCAAACCCGGAACAGAGAACTTCCGATCCCGGAACAATGGACAATAATTGAGAAAAACACGATCACAAAAGCCCTGTATCGCTTTTTACCGATTCCTTACCAATTAGTCAAGTGTGGGTAACATTGATTAACTTTGGTTAAGTTTTACCAAGAACCGTCCAAGGTCTTGGACAAATGGGTGATCAGGTTACTGAAAAATTAACTAAAAAAAATTGACCCATAGGTGCGACTATATTAATAAACAACTACGTACCGTCCGGTACAGGGCAGACAAGCTGAGGGAGGTTACCCCTCTAGCTTGGTAGGAGTGATATTACTTAGTCACAGCAACTTTTTCAACCAACAAGCCCACTCCTTGTAGGGGTGGGAGGTTAAAAAAACTTCAAGCATTATAGGGAGGACACTAGAACCATGGATTTACGTCTATTAATAGTCTTATTGCCTTTACTCCTGGCACTAGGCTGGGTAGTTTACAATATTGGTGCGATCGCTCTCAAACAAGCTCAAAATTATTTGAATAAATCTTAATAAATCGCGCGTCAACCAATTGAGCAATAGCACCTTTGCACAAAAGCTTAATAGCCAGCTGTTCCTTGACACTCCCCGCCCTATAAGAGCGGGGATTCTTTAATCAACGACCCAACGTGGCTCTTCCAGACCGGAATCAGGAAGAGTAGAGGTCGGATCTCCTAAAGCGTTTGGATCGATGATCCAGGTTCCTGTATGCCCTACAGTACCCAAAGCTCTTTTTAGAATATTGATAGCTGCATTATGATCGCGTTCGCGTAGCGTCGCCTTCGGCGAATCCAACACACACCCGCATGAACATGCATGAGTTCTAGTAGATAGCGATTTTTTGACAACTTCACCACAGTTTGAGCAATTTTGGCTAGTATAAGCAGGATTAACGGCTACCGTTTGCCTAGTAAACTTTTGTCCAAAATACTCTAACCACCTTCTAAATTGATACCAACCTGCATCATTAATAGACTTAGCAAGACAATGATTTTTGACCAAATTTTTCACCCTTAAATCTTGCCTTCGGCACGCTTCGCGAACGTAAGCGACCACGTCGTTAGAGTGGATTACGCAACGGGCGAGTCTCTTCGCATGTTCTTCACGTTGCCTACTTATTTTAAGGTGCGTCCTACCTAACCTATTAATGGCGCGCTTACGGTTAGCTGTTCGCGAAGCGTGGCCTACGGCCTTGCCTTTCTTTTTACGAGAAACTCGGCGCTGATAAAACTTCAGCCGCTTCTCGCCCTTACGATAAAATCTTGGATTTGGTTCTGTGTTTCCCTTAGAATCTGTGTAGAATTCTTTTAGCCCTACATCTAATCCAACGTTGGTATGTGAGGGATCTAGAGATTCCTTAATATCAACTTTGACACAGAATTGAACATAATAACCATCTGCGCGACGTACTAATCTGACTCGCTTGATCAATTTATGGTCGTAACGCCACAATTACCAGGTTCCCTTTAGTTTTAGTTTTCCGACTCCTTTTTTGTCTAAGAATTTTATCGACTTAGTATCAGGTGAGAGTCTCCAGCCCGATGTCTTGTATTCAACTGACCGGGAGAACTTTTTAAACTTGGGGTAACCCTTTTTACCAGGGACTTGTTTTTTACATTTATCGTAAAACCTAGAAATTGAACTATAAGCTCTTTCCACTGAAGCTTGGCAGGCATGAGAATTTAAGTCTTTAACAAAAGGATATTCAGATCTCAGCCACGTGTTATAGCGATACAAGTCTTTTTGTCCTATACCTTTATTATCCATCCAGTAACGGATGCACTTATTTCGGACGAATTGACCAGTGCGTATCGCCTCATCAATGGCGGCATACTGAGTTTTATTCCCCTTGACCTTAAACTCTAAAACTATCATTTTGACGTGGAACAACTCTACGTCATATTATAGCACAAAAAGAAATAAAGCCGTCCTAGAAGGACGGGGCTTGAAACCCAATTTTTTGGTCAAAAGGAGGATACAGCTGGTTTGCTTGCGCTATTGAGCAATGTTATTTTTGGCAAATTAGTGGCTCTGAACTCAATAGATAATCTAGAAAAGTACCAGCAACAATCGATAGTTGTTTGCTACGTGGATAGACAGCATACCAGTAACGCTCGATCGGAAAGTGTTCTACATCCAAAACCACCAGCTCAGAGTTAACCCCTTCTAAAATTAAGGTATGACGAGATAATATAGAAATTCCTAAACCCCCTGCGATCGCTTGCTTAATTGCCTCATTACTACCCAAATCCAGCCGCACCTTTGGTGAAATCTGGTGGTGATCGAACAGTTTTTGTACAGCTTTGCGTGTTCCCGAACCAGGCTCCCTCATAATAAAGGTTTCTTGAGCTATACGTTTAAGGGGGATATTTTTTTCCTGAGCTAGAGGATGATCGACCCGTGCGATCACAACCAGGGGGTTTTCTTGCACTGGTTTATAGCAGGTCTCCTGGTTTTCCGGAAGCTGACTCATAATGTATAAGTCATCTAGATTCTCACTGAGACGACCAAGGATGTATTCGTGGTTGGTGACTTGCAGAGAAATATCAATGCCTGGATAACGCTGGCAAAACGGACCGAGTAAACGAGGAATAAAATATTTAGCAGTTGTAATCACTGCTAAGCGCAGACGCCCCTGTTTTAAACCTTTGAGATCTGCCACTTTCATCTCAAACTGGTCTAAATTCTCAAAGATATCGCGGCAGGTTTTAACTAGTGCCTCACCAACCTGGGTCAGGTAGATTCGCTTACCTACCTGGTCAAACAGAGGCATACCAACAACTTTGGTTAGCTGCTTCACCTGCATAGAGACAGTGGGTTGGGTGAGAAACAGTTCCTCTGCAGCTCGTGTAAAGCTGTGGTGCCGAGCGACTGCTTCAAAGACCCTTAACTGATGCAATGTGGCTTGCTTCAATGATATTACTCCTATGAGGATATAGATCTTAGTCTTTGACAGTCTTTAAAGTCAGGAGTAGGGAGTGGGGAATGGGGAAAAGAGAGTTTCATAGTGTTCATGGTGGACTTTTTTCCATGGTAGCTATTATGAATCTTTGGTACGTATGGGTAAGTTTCTTAAATCTGGTAGTTCTACTAGCTCTTTTTCTGCTTCCTTTACCTTAACTGGTATTCTCAAGGGTTGTGGTTGCTCCTCCATCAGGCAACTCGCTACTGGCAAGCTTTTCTCTAAATCTTCAAGAGGTCTAGGAATCACTGTCACAGCGGTTAGTTCACCAATACGCTGGGCTTCAGCCATTCCAACTTGTAAAGCAACGGCTACATCTGCCACACGACCCCGAATAATGGCAGTACATAAACCCGCCCCAATGGTTTCGTAGGCAGTAAGCTGTACATTGGCAGCTTTGAGCATGGCATCCGAGGCACCAACCATTCCTTTTTCTTCTTGGATGTCTTCTTCTTCATCACTGTCCACATCATCGTCTCTTGTGACATTGCTGCGATACTCCACAACAATACCTTCATCTTGTTCCTCTTCTTCAGAAACTTGGACTTGTTCCTG
>NZ_JAAHGN010000705.1:0-4025 GCF_010672485.1 Moorena sp. SIO2C4
TTCTTATTCTAAACACTATTGAGATTAACTTTTAATAGTGCTGAGTTATCTTGGCTTAATATCCTGATAATCCTTGCCCGATCTCACATTTTGGATCAATTTTTATGGTGCTTACCCTGGCTTATTTACCAAGGATATCTACCCTGTTGCTATGGTAAATTAGTATCAAATAAGATGCACCCACTTCCATTAACCCAAAACGAAATTACTCATAGCAATTGAGAATAGTTTAATTTAAATCTCGGCAAGAAAAATAGTGATACCAAGGCTTGGGTGGGCTAGTGGTATCGGTAGGGAAAGAGGTGAGAATGATCGTACCATCCGGACCAATCATCCAGCCTTGAGCTTCCACAATCCGTTTTGGCTTAGAATTCTGTGGAATAGAATTGTGTTCGGTCGATGGCGCTAACGTCTGATTCTTATCAAGATTGTGATCAATTTCACTAAGGGTTTGATCCTCAAGAGTCACCCAATCAGCAATGATGGCTTGACCGATAATCGGGTCGAAGGGACTGGCCGGAATGCCACCTCGTCCAGTAACAATAAATTCACCAAGTTCATCTACCGAGACTTTCCCACTTCTCGGACAGCTAGCAACAATGAGTGATGATGGGTCAGTTAAATTAATTGGTAGTTGATCTAATCCCCGAGAAGGGTCAATATTGCCCGTATTGATGGTCACTATTCCTTGTGGACCAGACTCAGAACTGGCATCGATATCATTAGTGCGATTTTCCTCAATGGCTTCGCGCTCCTCAATCAAACGGACATCTTCGGCCTCAATGGTGATCTCACCGCCTTGACCCCGTGCAGCTTTGGCAATGATATCGCTACCATCAGGACCAGTTGGGGGAAAGGCAATCAAGACGTCGGTATCAATATCAATATTGCCACCCGTAGCTTCTTCAGAAGCCTCTGCGGAGATTAGGCTTTCGTTGAGCATCACTATCGATTCTGATACGTCTAGTGTGATATTCGCTCCATCTTCACCTCCACTCAGTTGAGTTTCAGCTAAAAGTCTTCCGTTGTTAAGCAACAGGGAATTAGCCGTAATGTCCAGATTACCTGCTATCCCTTTCTCACTTTTGACTGTTATTATTCCTCCATCTTCAACCTTCAGGGAATCAGTATCGATGGTGATCGTACCAGCTACACCACTGAAATCCCCGGAGCTGTCAGACAGTAAACCACTGGAAATAGTATTATTAGTGGGACTAACTCCAGAGATAGTAATGGAATTAGCATGAACGTTAATCGTACCAGCATTGGCTCCACTGTCACCAATTTCTATTGGTGCGCCTAGGCTACGCTGACCGATCAGGTAGTGCTGGGCAACAGTTTCAGGAGATAGGGCTGTGTTGTAGACTGCTACTTCATCAATCACACCATTGAAGGATTGGTCACCAATGTTTGGCCAAGTCCCGATCAAGATGCGTGGTTCTTCGCCATTAAAAAACCCTTGATTATTGCGATTAATTTCTCTGCCATTGACAAAAATAGTGTTAGTATCGGAATCTTTGTCGTAACTAGCTACAACATGATACCAAGTATCTACTTCAATGATGTTCTCTGGTGTTTCCAAATCATTGGGAAAATCACCGAAAGCAACAGAAGCGTTCTCGTTCAATCTGAAATATAGACTTTCACTTTTGTCATTGTCACTCTTTATCCGTTTATGTATCCCGAAATAGGCTTGCCTTTCTCCAATTTCGTTTGGCTTTATCCAGGCTTCTACAGTGAAGGATTGATTTGAGATATCTAAATCTGAACCTGATGGAACAGTACCTATATCCACAGCAGTATCATTCTTGCCATTAAATTGTCCTGCTGTACCGGATATTCCTGGAACACCTTGAGTTACACCCCCTTCATAGGTACCGTTGAAGCCATTGCCAGTAGCATTAAAAGCCGTTGAACCACTAGTTTCATCAAGACTCCAGTAGACGATTGGGTTATCACCCAGCACTGCTTCGTTATAGGTTGTGTCAGGATTAGCCAGTACTTGTTGCACTAGCCTGACTGGGTTGAATCCTTGGGTACGGTTTGCAATAGTGCTCCCGTTGGTGAGGGATAGGGAGTCAGTCGAGATCTCAATCTGGCCACCATTACCACTACTTGTAGGCTCTACTTCACTCAAGATATTACTGTCATTGGTGAGAACAACTGAGTCAGCTTCTTTCACAGATATGTTCCCAGCATTTCCTGGACCAAACGTAGCAGCAGAAATTTCACCCCCGTCTCTGAGCGTGAGCTGATTTGTTGAGATAATTATCGGTCCCGCATCACCTGCCCCAGCAGTGCTGGAATCTACCTTTGCTGTATTTGTGATGGCAATAGAGTTAGCCTCAATAATCTCAATTTTACCGCCATTACCTCTAGCACCTTCTGCTACCTGACTTAAAACACCGCTGGCTATAGTTTGATTGAACTGATTTACCAGATTCCCATCAAAAACTATGTCCTCTGCTACTGTAATTTTTACGTTACCTGCGTTTCCTTTTCCGAATGTAGAGGCAACTATTCGAGCACCGTTAGTGAGATAAAGTGACCGAGTTTCAATATCAACATTACCACCACCGTTATTGTCATCAGTGGCTTTACCACTTCGATTAACCCGAGTCAGGATAGAGTTTTGGGCTCCATCCAAGATGATTGAATCACTAGCGACAATCTTGAGATTGCCACCATTTCCCTGTCCGATTAGGTTAGACTGTAACGATGCATCATTGCTTACAGAAACTGACCTAGCCTGGATATTAATATCACCAGCAGTACCATTACCTTGTCCCTCAACACTAGTGAAGGCACCACCATCATTTTCAAATCCACCACCATCAAAGGAAACTGTATCCCTAGCAACAATATTGATATCGCCGGAGTTCCCCCAAGACTTTCTGACATTACCTGTTCCAGCTGTATCTTCCTCTCCAACCCTGGCTTCCAGTTGAGCGCCATCGTTAACAACTAAAGAACCTGTGGTAATGAAAATTCCACCACTGTCAACGATAGGTTTTGGTTCAGCCTTTCGATCTATGTCGTTAAGAATGTTGTTGACGATGCCACTAGTCTGACCATCTTGCGATTTCCCTTCAAAAGTAACTGTATCATCAGCAATAATAGTCACTTTACCGGCATCTGCGTTCTCAAAGATACTGGTGTCGATATTATCATCCTCCTTAATGACAAAGAACGTACTTGTTTCGATCTGAGCACCGTTTTTGGCAGAGAGTGAGCCAGTATCAATAGTGATATCCCCACCCTTTTCTGTTCCGAAGGTGTTGCTAATAATGAAACTGTTGTCAAGGGATAGTTGATCATTTGTAACCACGGTAATATCCCCTGCTTTACCAGAAGCGGAAGAGGCATCAATGCGTCCGCTTATTTCAATGGGGCCCCGATAATCAATCAAGACCTCACCACCATTCCCTGAAAACCTCTGGTTACTCGTATCATTCATAAGCTTCTTATTGACTACCTTGGCTATGGTGCCGTCACCAGTTAGAAGTGAACTAATTTTCAGGGTTTCACTCACTAACGATGGATTAGCTTGATACTGATTGGTTAACAATACTAGTCCATTGGGAGCATTAATCGAGATGTCACCAATTTCTATATCTGCACTAGTAGCACCAGTCCCAAAGTTAGAGCCTAAGTTTCCACTATCGGTATTTCCTGGAAAACCCGCCAGTAATGTCCAATCTATGCCAGCACGGATATCTAGGGTAGGTTGGTTACTGCCATCTATCACTACCGATGTTCTCGCTTCGTCGGACAAGGTCACATTAGCCAGACTAGCTAAGAAGGGATTGGAGTTATCGGGGCTAATCGCATTATCAGCGGTATCGGTAGAGTTAATTTCGATGTCCCCAACGGTAACACTTCCTCCTGCCAAAATATGCAGTGATGCTCCGGTATAGTTTCCTAAACTGACATCCCCATTGGCCAGAATTATCGGATCATGGGGACTGACTAAATTTCCCGGTAGCCCATCCAACTGTTCGATACTGACACTGCCGCCAGCGGAA
>NZ_JAAHGN010000706.1:0-4019 GCF_010672485.1 Moorena sp. SIO2C4
ACTACCTAAATCTATAGTATTTATCAAATAGGTGAGGTAAATTTTTAATGTTAAGGAATAGGGAATAGTAATCCAGTTCTACTCCCTACTCCCTACTCCCAGATCCGCTGTTCCCTGTTCCCAGATCCGCTGTTCCCTGCTTTTACAGATAAATTTTAAACTTGGTGCAAGCTCTGAGTATAAAGTATGAATCAGCACCGTAGCAAAACTAAATCCCAAGTCTGGGTATTGGAAAACAGCCAAGTGCGATCGCGTTTAGATCAACTGGCAACAGAGGAACCCTTGGAAATTCGCCTGACCTCTCCCCAGAAAACCGTAGCTGTGACTATGCGCACCCCAGGGGCAGATTTTGAACTAGCAGCCGGGTTCCTCTACAGTGAAGGAGTTGTAAGGCATCGGGATGATATTCAACGGATTAGCTACTGTGTGGATGCTAATCGAGATGGTCAACAGCGCTATAACATTGTGAATGTGGCCCTGAGGGAGGAACTGACTCCAGATTTGCAGCCCCTGGAACGTCACTTTTTTACCACTAGCGCCTGTGGAATTTGTGGAAAAGCCAGTCTTGAGGCACTACGGTTGCGAGGGTGTCCAGTGATGTCTGATAGCCTGGAAGTCAGTACTGAGGTGATTTACAGCCTCTCGGAACAGCTGCGTTCCGCCCAATCAGTGTTTTCCACAACTGGGGGAATCCATGCTGCTGGGTTGTTTAATACCCAAGGAGAGTTACTCTCGTTACAAGAAGATGTGGGACGTCACAATGCTGTGGATAAATTGGTGGGTTCAGCCTTATTAACTAATCAACTGCCCTTAAGCGATCGCATTGTGATGGTCAGTGGGCGCTCTAGTTTTGAGATTTTACAGAAATGTCTGATGGCTAGGGTACCAATTGTTTGCGCTGTATCCGCTCCCAGCAGTCTGGCGGTAACCCTAGCCAGAGAGTTTGGGATTACTCTAGTGGGATTTCTGCGGGGAAAACGGTTTAATGTTTATTCTGGGAAAGAGCGTATCTCTAGTTTGTGTGATCATGGTTGAGATGTCAGCATTCAGCGGTCAGCTGTCAGCGGTCAGCATTCCGTAACTCAGATTAAACTTTTGCTTACCTATTGTCTTGATGCAGTCGCTTATTCAAAAGCTGTTTGCTGTAGCTTATCCTATACCCATAAGCAGATCAAGTACTGTGGCACAGGCTTCTAGCCTGTGCCACGCATGAGCTGATAGCTGATAGCTGATAGCTTACGCTAGATTAAAAAATAACATCGTTAACCGTAATCATATTGGCGCTCACACCATTCAATGTAGCTAACGGTTGATTATTTTCAGTTGTGATCCAGGTATTACCATTTTGTTCAAAGATAGAAAGTGACCCAAAGGTTAGATCTCCATCTAATTTCAACAAATCTTGACCATCTTCAAAGTCCTCAATAGTGTTCTTGCCTGCAGTGGACAAGACAAAGATATCTTTTCCAGTGCCACCAGTCAGGATGTTATCTCCTTGACCACCATTGAGGAGGTCGTTACCGCTACCGCCAAAGAGTTTATCTTGACCTTGGCCGCCTAAGAGGGTGTCATTGCCAGCCTCTCCAAATAACTTATCATCACCGCCGCCACCGTCAATAAAATCATCACCTGCTAGACCTTTGGCAATATCTTGACCGGTCAACAGATTGATGGTGTCGTTGTTTGGGGTGAGGGTTAGATTATCGTCGTTGGGGGTTGCTTGTATAGCCTCAAAGGCACCGATGTCGAATCCATTACCTTGAGGACGAGTTACACCACGTTGATCGATCAGTACACCAGCATTAGGATTAGCAGCATCAATGGCTGGGCTGCCATCAAGCAGGGCGTGAGTGAAAGTTGGACCACCGTTATCTTGCAAAGTGGTGTCGATAACTGAGTCAACGGATACACTTAACTCCTCGCTGGCATTGAAACCAGTGCTACCTTGCAGATTGCCAATTAGGTTATTACCTTCACTAGTGAAATTCCCACTCACATCAGCGTTATTCCTAAAAAATCGAACAGTATTATTTCCAGCAATAATACTGTTACTAACTACAAAGGTACCTATTGGCACTGAAACTCCGCCATTAATACCAAAATTATCACCTCCTATATTTCCTGTATTGTTAATGATGGTGCTAAAACTAACATTTGCTGTTGGATTAGATCCAAGCATTATGATACCGCCGCCTCCATCAGCAGATTCATTGCCACTAATGGTGCTATTAATTACCTTTAAGCTACCCCCATTGTAAATACCACCACCCCGAGAAGCCTTATTATTGTTAATAGTGCTGCTATCTATCTCAAGACTTCCACTTGAAAAATTGCGGATACCACCGCCACCTGAGAAGACACCACCAGTAGACCCAAAGCTAGGGTCTTCGTTGCCGCTAACAGTGCTCCCAAATAGTTTCAAGATCCCATTGTTAGCAATGCCAGCACCAGTCCTACCTTTATTATTGCTGATAGTACTGCTATTTAATGTGAGATTTTCTGTGTTAAAGATGCCAGCACCCGTTTCACCAAAGCGACTAATTCGTCCACCAGTAATGGTCAAGTCTTCAATCTCAACATTAATGAGGTTACTACTATTTCCATCGTCAATCCGAAAAACACGGGAGGCATTATTACCACTGACGGTCAACTTGTCTGCTCCCAGACCCTCGATGGTTAGGTCTTTGTCAATCGTTAGTTGACCTTGGGTAAGAATGATGGTTCCACCTGTAAGACTAGAAGCAAAGTTAACAGTCCCTCCAGCACTGATAGAAGCAATTGCCTCTCGCAAGGAAACATCCCCAGGACTCAGGTTGCCATCGTTTTCATCTACCAAAGTGTCTACAGTTAGACTGGCAAAAACTCCTTGATATACCTGCATCAATTCCGGCAAAAATGCTGAATCTACAGCAATCTCAGCCGTACAACATTCTAGATTCCAATCACCACCTAAGGCAGCATTACCCGTGCGGTTCGCAGAAGCAGCAATCTCAGTACCAGTTATTTGGTGGAGTCGTTCCAAAAATTCTGTACCAGCATCGACCGTAGCAACATTGCAGCCGTAGAGGAGAATAGGAGTGGGTGAATCAGTCGTTGACCAAGTTTTTAATTGAGGGGCGTAATAGTTTAAAGTATCTAGACTAAGTTGGCTATTCCCTAAATACAAACATCCCGGTGAACCGTGAGAAACGATGTGGATAGCAGTAATATCAGTGCGTCCTTGCAGAGCCTTGGTAATTTCTTCAACGCCATCCTGTGTAGAGTCCAGGACAATCACCTCAGCTTCGGGTACCGTACCATTAACTAAACTCTGATAATCATCAACCCCTGAGTCAATAAAGACAATAGTGCTAGAGGTTTTGGAGTGACTTCCCAGAACTTTGTGTACCTCAGTCTCCCCAAAGTTCAACGACTTATCGAGATCGTTAAAACTTGCATATTTGATATCAAACATGCTAAAATGCCCCTTTATAATGTGTTGGTTTGTAACAGTAGCCACTGGTGAAATGGCTACTAGTCTCAGCAGTCCTCTAAAATCCCATTGATTACTGTTAGCATCCTGCACATTAGTATTAGTAGGTGGCTGCCATCCACCTACTAATTGTGACAAGTTGCTAACAGCCTCAAGCATTCGATAATAAGGGTTTGACTGATTATAATCTCAACCCAAATTACCAATCAGATATTTAGGATAATATTTGCGACCTCAGATATCCTAACTACAAATCCGGCCAATGTAGGTGAAGCTTTGATGAAGTATCACTGAAGTTTTATTAAATTTCAGTTAAGCAGGGCTTTCACATTTATAGGGCTTACGCATTTGCCCCCTAAATCCCCCAATTATGGGGTACTTTGACATCATTACCCCTCCCGGTGCGCTTTCCGCATCTAATTATTAAATTCGCCACGGGTCGCACCGAAAAATTGGGGGGCTAGGGCGTGTCTTCAAACTCCGAGTACCCCCGTTTCCCTTAAAAAAGGGGGACTTTGAGTATGGCTCCCCCCTTAATAAGGGGGGC
>NZ_JAAHGN010000707.1:0-3984 GCF_010672485.1 Moorena sp. SIO2C4
TATCCCTTTCAAAGTCTCTAGAACTTTCAACTCTGATGCCATAATTGAAATCATCTCGCCACCAGCAGGTAATTTCTGCATCAAAGAGCCTCTAGCGGCAATTAGCCTCAAACCAGCTTCTAAACTCCATACTCCTGCTACAGTTGCCGCTACATATTCTCCTACACTATGACCCATAACGACATCTGGTTTAATCCCCCACGATTGCCAGAGTTTAAATAGGGCATATTCTATGGCAAATAAAGCAGGTTGAGTATAGGCTGTTTGAGCTAGTAGGGAGGAATCTGATGAGTCATCTGTTGGATAGAGTATTTCTCGTAGTGACTTTTCCTGAAACGTTTCTAGGTTACTGAGAATGTCCTCACATTGGTTAATCGTTTCACGGAAAGTTGGTGATTCTTGATACAACTGCCTGCCCATGTTCACATATTGTGAGCCTTGCCCTGTGAATAGAAAGGCGATTTTGGGTGTTGTGTTGTTGTTGGGCAGTTCCCCTGAAAAAATTCCGGTTACCTCTTCTTCCTGTTGGTGCTGTCGGAGTTTGTCCACTAATTTTTGTCGGTTAGAGGCAACAACTGCTAGTCTGTGGTTGAAGTGGGTACGTCCTGTGTTGGCTGTATAACAGATATCGGCTATTTCTAGTTTGGGATAAGTTTTTAGATAATTTTGATAATTACTGAGTAAATCACTAAGAGCAGTTTGGGTTTTGGCTGAGAGTGTTAACAGATGAACTGAGCGTTCCAAGTAATCTTCACTGTTGCCTGTTGTCTTCCCTTCTTGGGGATTTTGTCTATTGCCTTCTATTGGTGATTCTTCTAGGATCACATGGGCATTAGTCCCACTAAAACCAAAGGAACTTACTCCCGCGATATGACTTTTCCCATTGGTTTGCCAAGGGGTCGGTTTAGTCGGAACTTGTAGAGGTAATTGTGACCAATTAATATAAGAGTTAGGCTGATTAAAATGCAGTGATGGTGCTATTTGTTCATGTTGCAGTTGTAGAACTACCTTCATCAAACCTGCAATTCCTGCTGCTACTTCTAAGTGACCAATATTAGTTTTAGCGGAACCAATGATCACAGGCTGTTCAATAGAGTGGTTTTTGCCAAATACCTTTCCCAACGCTCCGACTTCAATGGGGTCTCCCAGGGAAGTTCCGGTACCATGAGCTTCAATATAACTGACACTGGCTGGCTCCACACCCCCATTGGCCAAGGCTTGGCGAATCACAACTTCTTGAGATGGTCCGTTAGGTACTGTTAAACCACCACTCGGTCCATCTTGATTGACTGCCGTGCCGCGAATTACTGCTAGAACATTATCTCCATTAGCTAGTGCGTCGGAAAGTCGTTTCAAAACAATCACTCCGCATCCTTCACCACGCACATAACCATTGGCAGAAGCATCAAAGGTCTTGCACCTACCATCGGGAGATAACATTTTGGCCTGAGAGAAAACAATACTAAACTTGGGAGATAGAATTAGATTCACACCTCCTGCTAGAGCTAGATTGCATTCTCGCTGTCGCAAACTCTGACAAGCCAGATGCACTGATACCAAAGAGGAAGAGCAAGCAGTATCTACTGCCAGATTCGGTCCAGTAAGTCCCAAGATGTATGATAAACGACCTGTAGCGGCACTCGGTACATTACCTGTACCCCAATAAGCTTCTGGTATTTCAGAGGTTGCCAGCTTATTTAAGTAGTCGTTACTACCGATGCCAATAAAAACTCCTGTGAGACTATTAAACAATTTGTCCGGGACAATGTTAGCCCTTTCGATAGCTTCCCAACTCACTTCGAGCAACAAGCGTTGTTGGGGGTCTAAGCTGTGAGCTTCTCGGGGAGAAATCCCGAAAAATGGGGCATCAAAGCGATCTATTTCGGAGAGAAAACCACCGTCGCGGGTAGCAATTTTGCCGGGAGCATCTGGGTCTGGGTCATAATACTCATCAATGTTCCATCTATTTTTAGGTACTTCGGCGATCGCATCTACTCCATCATTGAGTAACTGCCAAAAGGCTTCAGGAGAATCTACTCCACCAGGGAAGCGACAGCCCATGCCAATTATCGCTATGGGTTCTTTTTCTTGATTTTCAAAAGCTTCTAACTTAGACTGCAAAGTTTCTATCTGGAGAAAAGCATTTTCCATTAATGCTTTATAGTCTATGGTTCGGCTACTTTGACTTTTTTTCATTAGCTTTTTTTACCCTCCAGAGATTCTAATTTTCTAGCCAGTATATTGGCCATTTCATCTTCAGACATTTCCTGAAAACGAAATGTGTTATCTATTTCCTCTTGTTCTAAATTTTCTATTTCATCTAGGTTGGAAGAGAATTCTATTGGGATGACATCGTTTGCTAAATACTCTACCAAAGCCTCTACCGTAGGATAATCAAATAACAGTGTTGAACTTAAGTTAGTTTCTAAACTTGACTCCAAGCGATTTTTCAATTCCACTGCCATCAGAGAATCTAATCCTAAGTCAAACAAAGGTTGACGCATTCCTATTTTTTGTCCATCCCTCCAACCTAATGCTTTGGCGATCGCTGAGCGAATGTGATTTGTTAATAACTCTTGACGCTCTGAAACAGCTGCTGCTTCTAGTTGTTCTCTAAATGCTGACTTTTGGGTTAATGATGGCTCAGTAGAAATCAATGCCTCCAAGAATGGCATCTTTTGCCCACCTGGTAGTGTACTGACAAACTTTGACCAATTAATGGGCAAAACCCCAACTTGGCTGGGAGTCTGTGATAACAATGACCCCAATGCCTGCATTCCTTGCTGAGGTTCTATGGCACGGATACCAATGGTTTCCAGCCTTTGCTGATGCTGACCTGCTAAACTAGCTGCCATCCCTGATGATGCCCAGGCTCCCCAATTGATACTCAATCCTGGCAACCCCATACTGCGACGATAATGAGCTACTGCATCCATAAACTCATTAGCTGCGGCATAATTTCCTTGACCAAGATTTCCCAGCAGAGAAGACATGGAGGAAAAACAAACAAAGAAATCTAAGGGTAGATCTTTGGTCAGTTGATGCAAATGCCAAGTACCCTGTACTTTGGGAAGCATTACTTTTACGAACTGCTGCCAACTCATATTTTGCAGTACCCCGTCATCCAAAACCCCGGCGGCATGAATCACTCCTCGCAAGCTAGGCAACTCCCTTTCAATTCTCTCCATCATCTGAGATACTTGCTGGGAGCAAGAAACATCAGCAAGCTGAACGCTCACCTTTACCCCCATATCCTCCAACTGTGCGATCTTTATTTGTGCTTCAGCTGAAGGAGAACGGCGTCCCATCAATACCAAGTGACGAGCTCCCTTATCCACTAGCCACTTTGAGACCTCTAATCCCAAAGCGCCTAATCCTCCTGTCACTAAATAGCTACCCTGTGCTTGTATCTCTTTCTTTTGTTCTCTCAATGGGGGAATAGCAACCACAACCTTCCCTATATGCTTTGCTTGTTGAAGATATCGGAAAGCTTCGTGCACCTGTCCTAACTCAAACACTTGATGCGGCAGAGGTTGCAATTTCCCCGTCTTCAACTCTGTGCCTAGTTCGCTCCAGAGCTGCGCTACTAGCTCAGGCTGCTCTCGCACCATCTCCACCAGGTCAAAAACCTCATACTTGACATCCGGACGGTATTCTTGTGCTTTGCTCTGTGACCAAATATTAATTTTACCGATTTCAATAAATCGACCTCCATGAGCTAAGGCTTGAAAGCTCTGGGGAATGTACTCTTCATTGAAGCTGTTGAGCACCACATCCACTCCCATATCCTCAGTAGCTGCTTGTACTTGCTCAGCAAATTCCAGAGTCCGGGAATTCATGATTTGCTCTACTCCCTGCTGCTGCAAAAACTTCCATTTGGGAGGACTGGCTGTCGCAAAGACTTCGGCTCCCCTGTTTTGAACCAACTGAACCGCAGCCTGTCCAACTCCCCCTGCAGCGGAATGAATCAACACTCGTTCTCCA
>NZ_JAAHGN010000708.1:0-3984 GCF_010672485.1 Moorena sp. SIO2C4
ACATAGTCAAAACGAGGGTCTACTATCGGGGGCTCGTTAATCATATCAGTACTGGCATATGCCTTCAGGTGCTCAATGTGAGCTTTAACTCCTGTTTTCGGGTCAGGAAATGTAGCACCAGCAGCACTAGCCTCAACAGTACCCAATCCACAGAAGTTATTCTGCTCAGGTTTGACCTTCCCTCCAAAGCGTAAATAATCGGTTTCCAAACACATCTGACAGAAGGCAACATCGTGGTTAACTAACTCATTTTCCGCTTCTTCTATGTAAAGTCTGGGTAAGTCAGGAAATTGTTTTAAACCGTCTTCATTGTTTTTCTCAAGAAAGCTTTTCAATTGGCTTTCCGTGGCATTTCCCATCCCCATAATTTGGTCACCATCTTCCAGTAAGGTGCGGGGAAGTGAATTTAAAATTACAGTTTTTGTCTGATTTTCCCAGGATGCAGCTATATTAAAATCCTGTAAGTCTACCGCTTTGACATAGACAACATTTCCATAACTGATTTGGCGAATATCTTCCCGATCAGTTAGGCTAATCCCGAGCATTTCCACTAAATCAACGGGAATAAAGGCATTGCTATTAATTAAAATACCTTTTTCGTCATACTTCTGTTGTTTAATAAAGATATTGATAGTAGGAAATTCAGGAGTTTTTGGAGTCTGACCGCTCCATTGAATTAACCCTTGAGCAATCCCTTTGGCAAATTTTTCCCGCTGATTTTGCAGTAACTCTAGGTCTTGAGGATTGTCGATAAAACACAACTGCATGAGTACCGAAGAGACTGCTACCTGACGACAAAAGGATAAGCCACGCCGATTTGGAGAGTGGATATCGGGTTGAACGCCACGACTGGGAAGTTCAGGAATTTCTTGGAGTAAGGCATTCAGTAAGAGCTGAGCATCCAGCTGCCTTTCATCGTTACCATAGATGTAAAAAGCTTGAGCCCCTCGCAGGGAACCGTTAAAGGCATTACCATGGATTTCCAAGGCTACGTCACCAGGCACAGCATTGGTATTGATCCATCGAATCGTGTCTCGACGACTGAGAGAGTCAGGAACAACAATACAATCTACTCCCCGTAATTCAAGCTCTTTAACAATTTCATTACGGGTAAGTATCATTTCCCGAGATTCTGTTGTGCCTAAAGCCACTACTCCCGGGTCTTTGAGGTCATGACCAGCGGAAATTAGAATACGTGCCATGGGTTGGTCTCTTCTCCTTAGTTTACCGTTTTTTGGTCGGAAAATAATTCGGTAGATAGCTTTAAAAAGTCGTGCTAATAGCTTACGCATTTCGCATTTAAATTGTCAGTTACGGAGAAACAATCAATGAAACAATCAATGATGACTTAGGAATGATGAATACCTCTGGAACTTGTGAATGAATGATACATTGTTTTGCCATTGACCATTGGGTTAGGGTCAATGGTTCTCGATTAAAGTCCCATCTTGGCACGGGTTGCTGGGCCGACAACTCCATCTACATCTAAGCCGTTTTGTTCTTGGAACTGCTTTACAACTCCCTCACTACCTGGTCCATAGACACCATCCGGCTCCAGACTATAGCCTGCTTTGGCCAAGGCTTGTTGAATAGCACGTACGTCTTCTCCCTTCATGTAAGGTTGGCTTAGGCGCAGTACCCGAAATTGTATTGACTTGTCAGATTCGGTCTTGGGGGGTACCGAGATCGAAAACCCTTCTGAAAAACTATTGTTTAGTCGTCTCTCGGTTGATGGTCCGTAGGAACCATCTTCGGCAATCCGGTCATTGATATTATAGCGGTTCCAAACTCGCTGGAATGCCCGCACTGCTAGGGAGCGAATGTCTCGGGTCCGTCCGCCTACGTAGTCGAAATGAACTGGGTCCCCCCAACCGAGCCATCGCCAGCCGTACTTCTGGAGGTAAGGTCGCCAGCTCAGGTAATCTGAAATATCAATGGCTAGACCACTTTGGTGATTACTTCGAGACGGACGGGCAGCAATGGGAATACCGCAACGGCGATTTCTGTAGTGGTTATATAACACTAATTGCTGGGCAATGGTGCGATAGGCTGAATTGATTACCATGGGAACGCCCCGGTCTTGAATAGCACGTTCGAGGGCTCTTTTGGCAGCGGGTTGCAGCATAGCCCAGACAGCAGGACCTAGTTCCACATCTAAATCATCAAAACTGATTAGTACATTCGGGATGAGTCGGTTCATTTCATCAATAATCTGTTTGTCTAGCCCCCGAACCACTTCTGTGGAGCAGGAGGTAACATTCCTGACCTTGATGGATATTTTCTTAGGGAACAACTGCTTGTCGTCATCCCAAACTTCCACATGGGGTTCGTAGACGTACCAGGTATTCTTGCCATTAAATTCATCTTTGGTCAAAGCAACCCGCAGGTAAGACTTCTCTTCTTTGAGGTCTACCCAGCTGTGCAGCTCTAGTTCCCTGCCTTTTTTGACCCAAACTTTATCCTCTTCATTTTCGATCTTCTGGCTGGGTACAGGTTGCTGTTTTAGGAAGGTATCATGTACGATTTTCAAAGATAAGACCATCAGTTTCCCTCATAGATGAAATGGTGGCAGTAGTCGTGATTGGTGAGTCGTGATTGGTGAGTGGTAATTGGTGTTTGTCACTTAAAGTAAACTCCTGCCTAGGAGGAGTGATTAGGACGTTTCAAGCTAGCTGTTGTTAGCCCTACCAAACTCAAGACTCTTCCACTATATATTCATATTCAATACTAGAGCCTGGGATTACGGCCAAATGTTTGACAAAATTGGGCAGAATCCTCCGCTTATAACAGTTAGAGTCAAGAGGATATTAATGTCCTTGGTTAGTTCGACAGGAAACAGCTAATGACTGGGTTACCATGCCCAATCCCTGTTAATGCAATCAGCATCTCACCCTTAAGTCATATTATGTCTGCTTTAACAATTCCTCGGAAAGGTATAGTAAAATCAGAGGGTAAAAATTTTTTTCGCTTGTGCCACTTTAATAACTGGCATATTATTTAGTAACAAATTACTAATTTGTGATACTCAGCAACTATTATAATAGTTAGGGCGCACGTTTGTGCGCCCTAAAAATAGCTTTAATTTTCTGATGCAAGCGCTGTCTGTTGTTTACAGCGCTTCACTTCCCATCGATTAAGATTATGCATCTCAAACATAGCGATCTGCGAGAATTTCCAAAGCACGGTCTGAGCATCCCATTAACCACAGGTTTGACATCCCAGTTTTCTCCCCTAGCAAAATTCGCCGTCTACAGCGGAAGGTTTCTTCCTCCAAGTAGGCTCCTAGCAAGGTTCGTTTCAGGAAAGGACTCCAGATACCAGTACGTCCATGGAGCACTCGCCAGTTGTCAACTACTAACACCTGTCCAGGAGTCAGTAGAAATTCGGCATTATAGTCAGGATCTTGTAACAGTTGGGAAAATCTTCGGTAGGCTGTCAATAGGTCTTGAATCTTATCGTAGGAAACTTCTAGAGGTATCCTGGTGTTGTGGTTATACCGAATCTGATAAACTTCTCCATTTTCATCTAAGTTAATTAGATGATTACGTCGATAAGCTTCCCATTCGTATTTTCGGGGGCTGAAATCATTTTCCGATAGTTTCTCTTCTACAGAGAGTCGCCGACGACCTGCTGGTATATATTCTGTGGTAAGTAGCTCAAAGAAGTAGGGGTTTTCTGTTTTGATTACCTCTGCTAATTTGAAACCATCAACGACGGTAGAATAGGCTTGTCTGTCGTTATCCGGGTTGTCGTAGAGGGTACATTGCAGATATTGGATTCCAGTGGGAATATCGAAGGCAGTAACGTCTGTATGATTTCTTAAACGCCCCAATTGATAAGAGTGTTGGATAGCTTGAACAACTGTGTTTTGTCTATCCATAGTAAATACATTGGTGGGATGATAACGTTGCCGTAAAGGCCCCACCCGTTCCACCAATGCCCGAAAGCTTTGTTCGTCATTTGGAGCATTCTCAATTATTGCTA
>NZ_JAAHGN010000709.1:0-3977 GCF_010672485.1 Moorena sp. SIO2C4
TAAACAGAGCGACGGGATTAATCCCGTCGCTCTGTTTCATCCCCGGTCTAAAGACGCAGGGCTCTCACATTTCTGGATATTTTGGTAGAACTTTGGGGGATTTGGTCAGTCCCGTCGTTGAGGAACAAGATTGGAGACTGCTATATCACTTGGGAAACCAATCCTTATCCAGTAATTCCTCAAAGGAATAAGGACATTGTTCTGGTAGAGACTTAAGCTGAGTTTTCTTCTGGACAATCAATAAAGCATTTTGGTAGATCTTGGGTAATTCCTCGGCTAAGTAATTTCGTAAATTAGTGGTAAGTTTATCCTCTAGTTGAACTCGAAAGGTAATAATTTCCCCCGCCCAGTGATTAGCATTTCTACCCCTCTCTGCTTCCCAAAATTGGTAAAGCATTAGATGAATGATTATCTGCAACAGTAAACTTTTAACAGCATTTCGTTCGCTGCGTCCCAAGGCTTCTAATTCCTCGATTAAGTTGTCATAATCTAATTCTTCTAATTGACGATTTTTCAGTCGCTTAACTGTTTCAGTTAACCACTGATCGTACTCAGTTTCATAAAGTTGTTTTAAGTCACGTATCTGAGATTTCATCAGCAAAGGGAATAGGGAGTAGGGAGTAGGGAGTAGGGAGTAGGGAGTAGGGTGTGGGGTGTGGGGTGTGGGGTGTGGGGGATAAGAAAGCGATGCAGAGGTGCGACCCGTGGCGAATTTAATTACGGGTCAAGCGCACCGTTTTTCATAACTATAAGGTACACATAATTTTTGTTCTGTTCCAGTGATCCGCTGTTCCCTGTTCCCTGAATTGAAAACCGCTGTAATCGATCATAGCAATCCCCGATGATGAATAAAAACCAAAATAACTGCCCACGAACCCAAAGCAACTTTTACTGCAACCAAGATGTTGAGTATGGGGATGACGGCAGCGCTGACAAGTGTCTGCAACTCCCCGTGGGGTAATTCTACTCCCGTCAAGGTTATAACCGCTAGTACAATAAAAATCAAAACTGAAATCTTCTCCCACCTAGCAGCTTGCCAACGCTTGTAGACTGCCTGCATCCACTGGAATGATGAGGTAATGGCAACCAGACCGATTGCGGTTCCCCCCGCCACCCCAGCCGCAAAGCCACCTCCTGGACTCAGATGCCCCCGAATCGCTAGTTCGATACCTACCAACGCAGCAATCGTCGCTCCCAGACGGGCTAGAACAATGGATGGTTTATCGGTAAATTGATAGATCGTGCAGAACGGCTTTTCATCCGCCAGTAGAAATTTAGCTCCCATGATCGCGATCGTAAATACCACCACTTCAAAGATGGTGTCATAGAGCCGATTCCGGAATATGATACCCGAAACCGCATTGGGCACTCCAGTATCTTGTACAACGGATTCGACGATAGAGAGATCTGATAAGTCTGCCGCCGGATTGGGCAAAACCATAAATTTGACGTACAGCGCTATCCCTGCTGCAATGTAAATCCATTTCATTAATGATCTCCCCCTGCCTCTGGTACATTTAAATAAGTCAAGCTTGTCGCCGATAATGAAAGTTCACTTTGCATGATCTCATAGAGGCGTTGAACCCTGGTCTGGGTGTGATAAGGTAGGGTTTCATACTCTTGCCCTACCTGGTCTTGATCATCCTGTGGTGATGCCTTCTGGGTAGCTCCTTGAGCTAATCCCCTCTGGTCTTGCTCAAACAGCCATCCCTCATCTTCGGTACAGGTCCCATGGACTTCTTTTTCTATCAGCGCCCGGTGCAAGGTCTCCCTATCTGTGTAGGTTACCAGCTCAAGGCGCATATAGTGTTTGCTCAGAATTGTCCGTAAGTCATCCATCAGTTCCCCAAAATCCGGTTTGGTCTTGCCCTCTGCTAAAGACTCCCCATCTGCCTCAACTTCTTCCCAGTCTTGGATTACTCCCAGACGCATGGTTAAGGATGAACGCACCGCAACCGCATAGAGGGTAATGGCTAGCATTGTACCCACCAACGCTTCAGTCAAAGCCACATCCGCTGCCCCAAACATTGCATAGACCAAAGCCGCCACCGCTCCCAGTATGCCTCGGATCACCAGAGCATGGTATGGATTGACCTGAAATACCAGCATGCAGGCGGACAAAGGCAGTAGGGCGGTTATGACATAAATATAGCTATCAGTCATTGTCACCCCCACTACTGGAACAGTAAGCCAACACATATCCCAACACTGTATTCCAGATCGCCAAGGAGATAATGGCGAGAATCAGCAGCGGCCATTCACTGGGTATCTTCAGGAGCAGCCCGACGATGATACTCATCGATCCCAGGGTATCTGCCACTGAAAGACTATGCAGCTTGAATAATACTGATCGGTGACCGATTAGGGGAAAGGTTCCCCAAAACCAGAATAGGATTCCGACACCTATGCAAGTGTAACTCAGTGCATTAATCATATAGCGTTTTGCGACTTTGTTAAGTACATATTTATAGTTTTTTAGGGAACAGGGAACAGGGAATAGGGAACAGTAAATAGAGCATTTTGCATCCAACATAAGTTATTTATTATTGCCAATTAAGAAGTAAATTTTATTGTGTTTGCCCCATTTTCATCATTAACTTATATGCAAATTGCTATAAGACCTCTTGAAAAAGTAGTTTTCTGATACTGTTCTTGATGCAAAGCGCGAGTGGGGGTAACCCCCTTTGGCCGACTGCATCGCTTTTCGTGAATTCTTGTCCACTGTTCCCTGTTCCCAGATCCGCTGTTCCCGACTTCTGAAAGAAGTCTATACATCGCTCATCAGTCTTCGCGGCTGGATACCCCATCCCTCTACAGGGTGGGGAGGAAAGCCGCGCCTCCAATTAGTAGTTTACAATTAAGCCCGTTGAACGTTTTAGGAGTCGGACTTTCCGGGCGGTGAATTGTCCTATCCGCTTCCAATCGATATCGCTCACAGAAACCTGTCTTGCTGTTTCACCGCTTACCCAACCACGGGTTACTTTTCCGGCTTTAACAGCTTCAACATAATCTCCTTTGCGAAAACCATGACTAGTAGTTGTTCCACCGTATTTGCGCCGTTTTCCACCTTTAGAAAATTGCAACAGGTGTAATTGACGACGACTTATAGGAGCACGTCTAATCACAAAGATCAAAGTGTTAGTTATATTGCAGTTTTCTGGAACACTCAATTTGCCTTTGCTGTGATAGTAATTCTTGCGCCGGAAGAAATGAGTAGCAGCTAAAGCTATCCCATCTACCGCATGAGTGTTGACTGACTGCCGACTTTTGTCGGTTTTGTCCTTGACTAGTCCTAACGCTTCCCTTTTTAGAGCAGTCTCCCAGCCTTGTTTTTGAGTGACTGGGGCTATTTTTTCTAGCTGAGATATTGACCAATATTGGCCTACCATAACAGGAGAAAAACCCTTGTTTCCTCTAGCCTTGACTATTTCATAAACGATGGCTTTTACTGGGTACAAAAGGCTAAGTTCTTTGGCTACTCTTTGCTCTAACTGGCGGTTTGCTCGAATTGAAGGAGGTACCTTTTTGCTTACTCTATTTGAGAATCGTTTTTGTCTATGAGACCTTTGCGAGTAAGGTACCTTGCGGTTTATTCGACGGCTTCTACGAGTTCTTCGCATCATTTGTCGAGTATCCATGCGTACGCGGACTTTTTTGTACGGCAACACTAAATGCCCTGTCCAAAGAGTGGCATTATTTGACTGAACAGCAATACCAGAAAACATCTTTCCAGGATCAATCCCAATAGCAATGTCCTGAGTTTGTTCTCCAGACGGTTGGTTGACTAACTGAACAGCAAAAACATTTAGATCGTTTTGGTAAATAACAGCTAAACCTTGATTAAGCCAACGCCGAGCACGAGAGGCTTTTGTAGGCATCAATGGTTTGCCATCAGGTGAAATAACTGGAACTCGTAGCATGGTGATAAACCTCACGAGAAAAGTATTTGGGTTGATTACCCGTCCCCTCGACCACCG
>NZ_JAAHGN010000071.1:0-13714 GCF_010672485.1 Moorena sp. SIO2C4
TGAACTCTGGTCTTAAACGACCCAAACGCTTGGGAAGATTTGGCCTCTACTGTGGCTGGTGCAAACAAGTCATGGGCAAGTCGAGTCGTTGAACCAATAATCCCCGCGTATGCGCGACCGGGGAGTGTCAAATCTCTGAAAAAATTCAGCTTAAACTCAGGCTTGACTAAGAGGTTGTCTGAGAAGTCTCATTTGCTACATCCAAGCCCCCGTTGGTCCCCCAATTCTGGGGGACTTTTAGAAGCAAATTGACTCTTGTTTCCCCCAAAGTTGGGGGGTCAGGGGGGCAAAATTCAGGATCAAAAAACTTTTCAGATATCCTCTAAGGGTTAAGGCTAATTCTTGTAAATGTCTATTATAGTTTAATAATTTAATAAACTTATGAAAACTACCGCTAACTTTATTAATTTATTGGCACGTACAACATCAATCTTGATTGTACTGCTGTTTTGCGCACTCACCCCTCAACCAAGCTATTCTCAAGGTTTACAATCTGTCAACGGTCACGTTGCCGATTCTAATAATAACTCATCTGAAACCCAAAATAGTTCCCAAAATAGTTCAGCCAACGGCTCACGCTTACGATTTATTCCACCAACCGATAGCGCTCCTCGAAAGAGTAATGGGTCTGGTTCACGAGGCTGGTATGAGCAGTTACCCCGTGAATTGGTGACGCTGTTAATTCCCTCACAGAAAGTAGCTGCACAGACGATATCTGGTCATCCTAGATTTTTATGGTATTTGTCCGAGCCTGTAGACGTACCAATAGTATTTACCTTGGTGGACACAGTAGAAAACCAGACAATATTTGAGAAAAGGATTGACTCAGGTCAGGTAGGGATGATCTCAGTAGAACTTCCGGAAAACAGTCCAGAACTGATTGCAAACCCACCAGGACTAGAGGAAGAAAACAGGAAGATATACATGTGGTCTGTTACCCTAGAATGCGATCGCGAAAACCCGCCTAAGACTTCCTATTATAGGAGCTGGATTGAGCGGGTATCACCACCCCCAGAATTAGAGCAAAAGCTAGCAGCAGTTGCTGCAAATACCAACAGCTCCACCTCTGAGTTACTGCATCAACAAGCAATCATCTATGCCGAAGCAGGGGCTTGGTTTGATGCCCTTGATGCCCTTTACCAGGCTCAAGCTGCTAATCCCAATGACTCCTCGATTCGAGCAGATTTTATCGCTCTGCTGGAGCAAGTGGGATTGGGTCGTGTGGTACAGTAGTGGGTCAGTGGGTCACAGAGTTAACACAGAGTATGGGATGTTGCTGGGTTTGTTGTTTTGCGATTCGGCCAAAGCCCGACGCTGCACGAACGCAATATATCTCTAGGAAATGCGATTGACCTACGGTCACGCTACGCGATCGCATTCCTCAAAGACTTGTGTAAAACTGGAACAAAGTAATCACAGACTAGTAGATCATGATCAATTTGGACACTGAGGATCGTAAGCAACTAATCACTCTACTCCGCTTACTTGATTCTTATCGATCGACCGTTTCTGATTATATTCCTCAATCAATTCGGAAAGATTAGCATTTTTTTCCTTCAGAAGCTGCAGGTACTCTTCTTCCATAGCATTGGTAAGTTCAAGATTTCTCATATCTATCGCTAAATTAATCTTAAACTCAGAAAATTTGTTATTAAACGCTGCTGCATTATCATAGCTTTCCGAAGGGTTAGTTGTGGCACTTATGGTACCGAACAATGTTCCTAATAGACTAATAACAAATATAAAAAAATTGACGATATTTTCGGCTTGTTCATCAGAAACAAATTCTTGAATAAACGAGACCAATAAGTCATTACCTGCCGTAATACCTCCGATAGCCGCTAAAAAAATAGGGATAGTATATTGCAGAACAAAGAAAACGTACAAAAGCAAGTTTGAAAAAGAAATTTGAAAGTCACATCGTCTTTGGATATCCAAGAAAATCTTGTAGTAGTTAGAGGAGAATCTATACTTTTTTTCTTTAGGTTTTTGTACCCACACGGTTTTCAATTTATCTTCTGCTAAGAAGGGTTTTGAAAAGTCCCTGGCTGGTAGAGTTCATGTCAGGTGGGCAGTGTCAGACAGATAAGATAAGCTGGGCTTTTCGCCTTTGTAGACACTGCCCACCCTACGATTAATGACTACAGATTAATCACGTTTTGTCTAAACCCGACCCTAAAAAAACCAAGCATAAAACTTTTCTGGCCATGATCTAATATCAAGTCCGGTTGACTAATCATGATATCCCTTCTGGCGTAACAGGTAATAGATAATTGGTAAGCTATCAGCTATCAGCTATCAGCTATCAGCTATCAGCTATCAGCTATCAGCTATCAGCTATCAGCTATCAGCTATCAGCTATCAGCTATCAGCTATCAGCTAATGCACTACAGATGGTGCTACTTGAGTGGCCATTGGCCAACGGCTGACCACTGACCACTTACCGCTGACCGCTGAAGGCTTACGATTACCGATTACTACCAATCCAGAGACTACTTGGGAGTTGATTAACCGGACTTGATATAACTACTTACATTTACTTGGACTTTAGACAGTAACCGGACACTTAGGGTGAAGATTGATCAAAGTGACAGAAGAGGGATATAACCTTTTGCCTACTTATGAGGTACACAGGATTTTTTCCCTGTTCACTGTTCCCGATTATCTCTTCACTGTTCCCTGTTCCCTGTTCCCTGTTCCCTGTTCCCTAAAATCCCAAAATTATGTACTTCACCCAATTGACACTAGATTCAAACCAATTCACCCATCACCGCTCTGCGCAAAATCTCTGTCACTTCTGTTGCTATTCTGGCATCAAGTTCCACCGCTTCACGATTGACATCTCTTGGTTCAAGCACCTTTGCTCCCCGTAGCGCCATACTGAAGGTAATCAATTTAGCTGGCTTGAGGGAATCGTCAAGACTAGGCTTAACTAATTTAACTAGCGCGACATAAACCGCTTCGGTTCTGTTCCTAATACTGGTAACTCCGTTGCCGAGTTTTGATATAATCACTGTTGAGTCAATCACATTCAACAAACCCAACTCTTTAATAGCTAAATCAACTAACCGAGCTGGATCGTTCCCCATTGCTCTGATGATACTTTCGAGACTATCCCACTTAACTCCCGGTAGCTGGCATGGTTCCGGTATGTAATTATGCCAACCCACCATTGAGATCATCCGATTTAAATCATAAGCCGATATAGTATTACTTTCCCATTGAGGGGGTTCAGGGTCAGCAGTTAGAATTATGCTTTTGGTTGTGCTACCAAACAACTGGGGGTACTCAATAAAGGGTTTTTCCCCATATCGGCCACGGAAAATCAGGCTATCATTGCCTGTAATCTGTTTCAGCCAATTTTCTAAGTCCATTTGGGGAGCAAAGCGCTTTAACATTGCCCCTAAGCAATTAGAACTTGCTGTATTGTAGTCATAACTAATCACATCTGTGATTAAATCACAGACCGGAATATCCCTTTGATTTCCAGCTTGGTCTGTGCCTCGAATTGTACACTTATCAAGATCGTCATTAGGAGATTTGCTATTAAGGCGAGACACTAGATTAATAATCGGTATAATCTTACTACCACTCCATAATTCGTCATTACTTAGGGCATTTCGTCCCAACCATTTTACCTTGAACTCTTCCTCTACAAAACTACCAACACAGATACAAGCTTCTTTGATGTCTTGATGGAGAAACTCTAACCCTTGCTGATCAATATCTGGAAGTTGCCCCAGATTTGGATAAGGACTGAAAGTATGATCCGCTTTAATTCCAGACACGAGATGTTTACCATCGGGTTTATGGTTCAGGTGGGAGGGATAATCTTTAATTTGCTGTTTGTATGGTGAAGTATCAATACCGAGATATAATAGTTTGGGATTATCTTCAACACCTTCGTCAGCAGCTTGGAGATATTTTTGGTAAACGTTATATTGGCTATAGTTATCTACAGTGATCAAGACTTCAGTCTCGTCAATGTCTAAATTCCACAGCACTGAATCTTCGGTGCTTTTGACCAGTTGCTGATCACAAAATACTTTGAAAAAAATGTCTGGTCGTTGGTCAGAGAACAGTTCTTGAAAATAGGATTCATCGAATTCCATCCCAAAGCTGCCATGGTCATCAGTGATGGCGCTACCCACCAAGTTGTTGAAAATAAGGTCTTTATCCCATGCTTCAACCCGTAATCCTGAAACGACGCCACTGGTTTTTGGATCGATTACCCGACCTAATATCCTAAATATTGCCATAGTAAATTCTACGATTAAAGTCAATAACTGTAGCTGATAGCTGATGAGTGAACCAAATAAACAGCTCCTATTTTTTTTATCTACGTATTGATGATATTCCTATATATGATAACAATTAATTTTATTATTTTAAGTTAACACTTAAAAATAATAATAGGTTAATAATATAACCCTTAAAATCGATAAATACCACGGTTACAGTGGTATTTGTGGGTAAATTTGCTATTACTGCTCTTTTGATTAAGGGTAATGATATCGACATGATATAATTTCCTTATAACCTGTGGTCTGGAAGCAGGTTAGCTCAAGCCTATTGACCAAAAAATTTGGGTTTCAAGCCCCGTCCTTCGCTGGATAGAAACCTGTTTATTGTGGAGCCTTATTCAATAAGTTTTAACCATGCATCCGCATAGCCTGCCGACCATAAAGGCTCCACTATCTTACGGTAACTTGGCCGTAGGCCACGCTGCGCGAACAATGGACGGCTTTTTTTTGTGCTACAATATTACGTAGAGTTGTCCAACGTCAAAATGAAAGTCTTAGAGTTCAAGGTCAAAGGGAATAAAACTCAATATGCCGCGATTGATGAGGCGATCCGTACTGGTCAATTTGTCCGCAATAAGTGCATCCGTTACTGGATCGACAATAATGGTATAGGACAAAAAGAACTGTATCGTCATAATACGTGGCTTAGAGCTGAATATCCTTTTGTAAAGGACTTGAACTCTCATGCATGTCAAGCTTCGGTTGAAAGAGCCTATAGCTCAATTGCTAGATTTTACGATAAATGTAAAAAGAAAGTTCCTGGCAAAAAGGGATATCCCAAATTCAAGAAATTTTCCAGATCGGTTGAATACAAAACATCGGGCTGGAAGTTGTCTCCTGATACTAAGTCAATAGATTTCTTAGACAAAAAAGGTATTGGAAAACTAAGACTTAAAGGAACTTGGGAATTATGGCGTTATGATTCGGCAAAGCCGACGCTACGCGAACAGAAGCTAATTAAGCGAGTTAGATTAGTGCGCCGCGCGGATGGTTACTATGTTCAGTTCTGTATAAAAGTTGATGAAAAGGAATCTTTAGAACCAAATCATACTAATATTGGGCTAGACGTAGGACTTAAGGAATTTTATACCGATTCCAAGGGAGGCGTAGAGCCAAATCCTAGGTTTTATCGTAAAGGCGAAAAAAGACTGAAGTTTTACCAGCGTCGGGTTTCTCGCAAAAATAAAGGCTCATCCAACCGTAAGAAAGCCGTTAATAAATTAGGCCGGACACATCTTAAAATAAGTAGGCAGCGTGAAGAGCACGCCAAGAGACTGGTTAGAAGTTACCGTAAGATAGTGGAGCCTTATTACAAAAGATTTAACCCTTTTATGCAAAGCCGAACACCCATAAAGGCTCCACTATCTAAGGTTTCGTCTCCGGCGCGCTGCGTAATCCACTCTAACGATGTGGTTGCTTACGAAGATTTAAGAGTAAGAAATTTAGTTAAAAATCATTGTCTTGCTAAATCTATTAATGATGCAGGTTGGTATCAGTTTAGGAAATGGCTGGAATATTTTGGACAAAAGTTTGGTAGACAAACGATAGCAGTTAATCCCGCTTATACTAGTCAAAATTGTTCCAGCTGTTGTGAAGTTGTCAAGAAATCGCTATCAACTAGGACTCACACCTGTAAGTGTGGATGTGTTTTAGATCGCGATCATAATGCAGCTATCAATATCCTAAAAAGAGCCTTGGGTACGGTGGGGCACACCGGAACCTGGATCATCGATCCCAACGCTTTAGGAGAGGACGCCTCTACTTCTTCTGATTCCGGTCTGGAGAAGCAAGTGACCTCGTTGATCAAAGAATCCCCGTTCTTCTAGGACGGGGAGTGTCAATCAATATCATACATATTAAGGAATCTATGCCCCCAGCTGTTTCCCTCCAGAACATCTACAAAATCTACGATAAGGTCCCTGTCGTGAATGACCTGTCCTTTACCATTGAATCAGGAGAGATATTTGGTTTGCTGGGTCCGAATGGTGCTGGTAAATCCACTACAATTCGGATGCTAACTACCTTAACTGAACCGACCAAGGGTCAAATTAAGGTAGCGGGTTACGACGTTGTAGAAGAAAAAGATCAGGTCAAGGAAAATATTGGTGTGGTCTTGCAGCAAACTAGCGTGGATATTGACCTGACTGTCTGGGAAAACATGGAACTCCACGCACGGCTGCATCACATTGCCAATCCTGGGCGTAAGCGGCTGATTAATCAGTGGTTAGAGTATGTAGAGCTAATAGACCGACGGGATAGTTTAGTGAAAACTCTGTCTGGGGGAATGAAGCGTCGGTTGCAAATTGCTAGAGCGCTGTTACATCAACCGAAGATTCTATTTTTGGATGAGCCTACAGTAGGATTAGACCCCCAAACCCGCCGTCGCCTGTGGGAAATTATTCGGGATTTGAATCGCCAAGGTATGACGATATTGCTAACTACCCACTATATGGAAGAAGTGGAGTTTTTGTGCGATCGCTATGGCGCTGGCAAGCCAGGACGGATCGGTATCATGGATTCTGGTAAACTAATCGAATTAGGTACATTTGAACAGTTGCGCCACCAACATGGGGAAGGATTACTGATCAAACAACTCTCAGAACGCTTTGAATACAAATTTTTTCCGACTCTGGAACTTGCGAGTGGCTATCTCGAAAGTTTACCCGATAAAACTGGTGTGATGGTTCGTCCCTCCAACCTGGAAGATATTTTTGTTGAATTGACAGGACGTCAATTGGATTAGAAGCTAATTAAAACAATGCCTCGTCTAGCTACCCAAATTGAAGCGATTCTATACTTGAAGGGACAGCCCGTCTCTATAGAGGAAATCTCAGAGTATGCCCAATGCGATCGCGAAAAAGTTGCGGATGGCCTGATTGAACTGATGGCAGACTATGCCCACCGGGACAGTGCTTTAGAAGTTGTGGAAACCCCTGCTGGGTATAGCTTACAGTTACGATCCACGTTTAGTGAATTACTGCAAAACTTAATTCCTGCTGAATTGGGCACAGGTGCTTTGAGGACTTTAGCTGCGATCGCTCTTAAAGGTCCGATTACTCAAGCTGACCTAGTCAACCTTCGTGGGAGTGGAGCGTATCAACATATCCAGGAACTGGTCGAGCTCGATTTTGTCCAGAAACGTAGACAAACTGAGGGGCGCTCGTACTGGTTACAAGTTACCGAAAAATTTCATCAACACTTTGAAGTTCAGCAGCTACTGCCACCCCAATAGAAGCTATGCCAAGGGTTACAAAAACTTCAAGATTTCTTTAAGTAAGCTTTTTTACTCAGAATTTATACCCAAAAAACTGAGATTTATCCCCGAAAGCTGATTCAGGTTATCTCACAATCGTTTAGAGTATAGAAAAGTCGAGATGAAGCAGGTCAAACCTAAAATTCCTAATGGTATTCAACCCCGATTTTCTAAGTTCCCCAGGACCAGAGCCTCAACCGAACCAACTGCTGCAATACCTCCAGAATCAACCTTCTGATGTTTTAGCAAGGATTGCTAAGTCTGCTAGCCCTGAAATCCAACAAATCATCTCTCAGAACGTTCAAGGGCTAGTAGGGATGCTGCCATCAGAAAACTTTAATGTTCAAATCACCACTGATCGGGAAAATTTAGCTGGATTGCTGGCTTCAGCCATGATGACTGGTTATTTTCTCCGTCAGATGGAACAGCGTATGGTTCTTGAAGACAACTTAACCAACTCCACTCCCTTAGGTCCTCAGAAGCAGCGCACTGAAAAGCGTAGGGATTCCCCAAACCCAACTGAGCCATAGATGTCCTCTGGTTTAATACCTAGTTTGATACCTACTAAGTTAGGTAGTTAGGTAGAATGGCACTATGTTAATAATTATTAACTTGGCAAAAAAACTAAATGGAATAGGAAAAAGGGATGATACTATTATATAATATTATCCCTTTTTACTTTTTAGACGCAGGTGCAACATTTTGTGCAGGTATAAGAGGTGTATTCCTCTGTTACTCTCACTAACTTGGAACCATAGCGATTACACAAGTGTTCTAGGATTTGAGAGAACTGATAAAAAGCCCAAGTCATCATAGCTCTTTTCGACCTAGGAGACGCTAAGGGAACGAGCACAATAATACATCTATTATAGCAAAAACTTTCAAGGAGACGCAACATTTTCAGTCCCCAATTCCCAAGGGGCTGTGTGGGTCACCTGCGGGAGCACTTTATACCCCCCGTATCCCGCGCTTGTCTTTGGGCTATAACGGGAGTCCCCTTCGAGTTTAGATGGTAATTGTGATTAGCCATTACCGATTACTTATTACCGATTACTTATTACCGATTATCGATTAGACCTAGCAGCCTTAGTAGTTTTATTATACTGTTTGGGTCAATTATTTTGGCCTGAGCCGAAGTTCCCTTGTCCGAAGTTACCGACAACTGCAGCGAAGTTTGTTACCAATTAGTGATTACTATAACCCAAACAAAATCTTCGACGCGGACTGGATGCACATCAGTTTAACGACCCAACCAAATCTTAATCTGGTCAACTAGACTTGTGCCACCAAACCATAGGGCAAACATAATTGAGATGGAGAGGCTTGCTCCGATCAGGCACAGGACTAAACCCGCTAGGCTAATTGCGCCATCATCTTCAGTTAAGCCAAAACCAGTTATAAAAATTCCCGCAGCTGGAATGGTATTTGTCCCTGGAATCGGAATCATCATCGAAATTGACATTAATGCGATCGCACTCCCCATAAATATCCGACCAGGCAAACTTGTACAAATATAGCTTAGGCGAGGACGGGTAACTGCCTCAATCCGCCGCAACCAAGGGAGTCCTATTTTCAGAAAACCCTGCACGGTTTCCAATTTCATTTTCCCATTCATCATCTTCTTAGGTAGCCAGGGGCGTTTGGCACCAACGATGAGCTGAATAGCCAACAAGAAGATCACAATTGCAAAGGGAATCGAATAACCCGGTGCTGGAACTGGCAAAGCTGAAGGTAGAGATAGGATAACGAATAGAAACCCAAAGATACGTTCCCCCGCTAGGGTTAAAATATCTGCCAGCCTTACCTGAGGCTCTCGCTCTTCCTCAAAAAAATAGCGCTGTAGTTCTACAGAGAGTTTAGCCATTCAGTAGTGATTAGTTATAAAAGTTAATATACTAATATATACTAATCTTTCTAGCACTTACCCTGACATTACCCAAAAAAATGGGTTTAAAGCCCCGTCCTTTAAGGACGGCTTTATAATACAACCTTCTTGTATTGACACTTTTCCGAGAGCATGTTATGATAAATGTCTATAATAATAGATTAATAACAATCTAGGTAGATATTATCTAAAAATAAGTAGACAATGTAAAAAACATGTTTTGAGATAAGCATGTTGCATAATTGAGTCTAACGACTTGATCGTCTATGAAAAAATCAGATAAAAAATCTATCTATCTATCTATGTTTTCAATAATTTAGGTACGGTGGGGCACACCGAAACCTGGATCCGCGCTATCCAATACGCTTATAGAGAATTGTCCTCTACCTTTTCTGGTTCAGACCTGAACAGGCAATACAGCTCGTTGAACGCGATCGCGTGGCCTACGGCCAAGTAAGAATCCCCGTTCTTATCGGAGGGGGAGTGTCAATTAAGATTAATTGCTAGCTGTGCAGCAATTGACAAATGGTTTGTTAGCGATCGCTTCTAACCCCACTGATTTGATCAGATCTACCCATGCTTGGGGCTGGGAATCCCGTAACTGGGCGACAGTAGTCACAGTTTCTTGCCAAATCAGAGCATCAGCATATAGTTTGGCTTGTTCTAAGGTATTTTGCTCCTGATCTAGATTAAGCGCTAATTGCGGACTAAGTTCAGTACGCTGGAGTATTCCTTGAACCCAATGATCTCGGCTACGCTCTTGAGGATCGCAAACTAGTACGAAAAACCACTTGTATTCCTTACCCATGGTCAGAGGTACGGTTTTCGGTATGCTCAGTTGCACAATACCGTCTTTCCTGTTATCCAGGGTCAATGTGGTCAGGTACACCTCTTGATCCTGGTCATCAATTAACACAAATTCTGCAACAGTAGCTGTAGTTTTGGGAACATACCAGAACAGTGTAGGATTAGCCGCCACCGTTTTGACCAGATTATTGGTTGGCACGATAGCAGTTAAAGGGATATCACCGTTGTCAGTACAAGAATAGCTACGAGACCCTCCTCCTGCTGTTCTTCTCGGTTTTCCTCGTTCTGGTACTTGTGGTGGAAATTTAATCATATGTGTCCCAGCCCCAAGGGTTCTAGACGGTGACCCTCGCTCTGGTGGTCGTGGGAATTGTGCACCAACTTCATGGTGTGGGTATGACTGTGCCAGTAACTGGGCTGCGGTGAAGTCAGTTACCAGTGCAGCCGAGAGCATAGTAGTCAGCACTGCCAGATAGGTTGGAGATTGTTGCCAAGTCATGATCAATCACCCTACTCATTGAATAGGCCTCTTGCAAAAGTCAATTTTTGCGATCGGGCTATAGTATTTATCATCCTCTTTTTAAAGATTTATGCAAGAGTCCATATAATTTTATAATTTGCCTTTAGCTATAACCTAGATAGTTAACCCATTTAGAAAAATCATCCATAATCTCGAAAAATCATCGATAATTGGCTTTCACAAGTGGTATTTGCCTACTTTCTATTCTTCTTCAGGACTGACGCAGTCACTCCACCCTATAGGTATAGTTTTATAGGTATAGTTGGCTCCCCAGTTTCTGCCAAGTCCTGTTTTTAAAAGGGTTGCAGCTAATCCCACACCTTATTTTACCGCCTAATTGCTAATTCTGAGTAATTACTTTATATCCAACTCAGATATCGATCTTAGGTATCTATATATTTAATCCCAAGTTACCATCAAAGGTATTGGTATTATTTGGCTATTTTATGCAAAGGGAGCAATAATCTCAAGTCGGCTTAATCACTTCCCAAATAGTTACTGAATTCTTGGGTCAGGGTAATCGATAGTCGGGAATAGTCAACTACCAATTACCCATGACCGATGACCAATTACCTGTTACCCATAACCCATTACCCGAGAAGGGAGATTAGGATTATTGAACCGGTATCGTCAACGGATTACCCTCGTTTTAGGTACCAGAAGTCCAAGAGTTCATGTACTCGATTTGCTCTGGGGTTAGGGTGTCAATGTTAATGCCCATTGCTTGTAACTTCAACCGGGCAATTTCCTTATCCACTGCTTCAGGGATGGAGTGTAAACCTGGTTCAATGGATCCTTTGTTCTTGACTAGGTATTCACAGGCCAAAGCTTGGTTAGCAAAGCTCATGTCCATCACCGCACTGGGATGACCTTCAGCTGCTGCCAGGTTAATCAGGCGTCCTTCACCCAGTACCACAACGGATTTACCATTTTTCAAACAGTACTCTTGGGTAAAGTTCCGTACTTCTTTGACTTCTGTTGCCATTTCCCCTAAGGACTTGAGGTCAATTTCAATATCGAAGTGACCAGAGTTGCACACCATTGCTCCATCTTTCATCACCTCGAAATGCTCAGGGCGAATCACGTGCTTGTTCCCAGTAACTGTGATAAACAAGTCACCTAAGGGAGCAGCTTCTGCCATCGGCATTACCCGGAAGCCATCCATTACAGCTTCAATGGCTTTAGTGGGGTCAATTTCAGTAACAATGACATTGGCTCCCAGTCCCCGGGCTCGAAGTGCTGCGCCTTTGCCACACCAGCCATAACCGACCACAACCACGTTTTTACCAGCTAGCAACACGTTGGTGGCGCGGATAATACCATCAAGGGTAGATTGACCAGTACCGTAGCGATTGTCAAAGAAGTGTTTGGTGTCAGCATCATTAACATTCATTGCCGGGAATGTCAACACCCCGTCATTGAACATAGCCCGCAGACGGACAATGCCAGTGGTGGTTTCTTCGGTGGTGCCAATGATATCACCGAGCTGGTGTTGGCGCTCTTTTACCAGAGTGGCGGTAACATCGCTACCATCATCGATTATAATGTTTGGTTTGTGATCCAGGGCAATTTCAACGTGGCGGTGATAGGTTTCGTTATCTTCCCCTTTGATGGCAAATACAGAAATCTCATGATCAACCACTAAGCTAGCCGCTGCATCATCTTGGGTTGACAGAGGGTTGCTGGCAATCAGGACAGCATCAGCACCAGCAGCCTTGAGTGCGATCGCTAAATGGGCAGTTTCGGTGGTTACGTGACAGCAAGCAACTAAACGAATTCCTTCCAAAGGCTTTTCTTGGGCAAAGCGGTCTCGAATTTGCTTGAGCACTGGCATCTCCCGTCCAGCCCATTCAATCCGCTGTTTTCCTTTTGGTGCCAGAGACAGGTCTTTAACTTCGTGTTTAATCCGAGTAGCAGTTGCAATCATCAGGTTTTGTGTTTTCGTTAACGTTTTTTAGTTTAGCTTTGATTAGTTTAACGTGTTGGAGAAAGTGCCACCGGATGGGAAACCTTTATCAAAATTCTGATTAAACTGGCTGAGATTTAAGATAGTTTACAGATTTCTACCATCAACGGGTGATCAGGAACTCAGTTCGATGTCGGAAATTGGCTAGTTTTTTCAGGAGACAGCAGACTCAATGGCAGCAAACCACCATAGGATTGATTACTGACCAGGACTAAAATAGTATATTTGTACTATAATAAATAGAGTGAGTTGACGGTCAGCTGATCTGATATAAACCCCTAATCAAGGTTTTTCCCCATGAAGAAGCACTATATACTGAGCATCAATCCCAATGCCGAGTACCAATGGGAGCAGTGTACGTTAAGAGATCCCATTACCGCAGAACGGCCAGACTTTGCTGGTTTGATTGCCCAAGCTGTGGCAGATCAAACTGGTTCTTATCTAGTGGCAGTTAATATTGAGGTAGAAGTATTAGAGCAAGCAGCACAGCCCCAAGCTCAGAAAGTGCGGGTTGATTTGCCAGTGCTTGCTGTGGAAGTGCAACCATCAGGATTAGTAGCATGATGATTGACATAGTTAACCGAACCCGGTTCTAACACAAATGTAGCTTCAACCCGCATTCAACAACCGCTCTCCTATCGGGTCAGACCTGGGCTTGGTGCGGGCTTAGCTAAAACCAAAAAGCTTAACGAGAAAAACCGTTCCCCCGCCCGATGATGGGATTTTCCACAGCTTCTCGGTACTGTTCAACGGCTTCAGTATAGGCAATGGGCAGAACACACTCGACGTTTTCATGGGGACGAGGAATGATCACCCAGGATTCCAGGGTAGCGCCATGGGCTTTTTCGACGGCTGCAATACCGGCATCCATAGCTGTTTTTACTTCCGAAACATCCCCCCGAATATTGATATTGAAGCGGGCGCTACCAACTCTGATGTAGCCTACTAAGGTAACCCTACCGGCTTTAACCATAGCATC
>NZ_JAAHGN010000710.1:0-3974 GCF_010672485.1 Moorena sp. SIO2C4
TTCCCCTACCGCTAAAACGCCCTTTATTAATGGTTGGTCACGGCACTAGAGACCCCGATGGGCGTCAGACTTTCCTTGATTTTGCCCACACCTATCAAACCTTGAACCGTTCTCGGCCAGTAGTGCCTTGTTTTTTGGAACTGACTGGTCCAACTATTCAACAAGGAGTAGAGAGTTGTGTCCAGCAGGGTTATACAGAATTGACTGTATTACCGATTTTACTGTTTGCAGCTCGCCACAATAAATTTGATGTTACTAACGAGTTAGACCGGGCAAGGGCAAAATATCCCCAAGTCAAATTTCACTACGGGCGTCATTTTGGAATTACTACGGGAATTCTGGATTTATGGCGGCAACGGCTTGCCAAACTTGACCAACCCCAACCAGAGTTACCCGTTAGCCAGTTGAACGGTGAACGTTCCCATCTAGAACCTTCAACACAACAACCTCTAGCCTTAAAAAAGGACACAGTACTTCTATTTGTTGGTCGTGGCTCCAGTGACCCTGATGCTAATGGTGATGTTTACAAAATGGCTCGCATGCTCTGGGAAGGCAGTGGCTATAAAACTGTGGAAACCTGCTTTATTGGCATTACCCATCCTCGGTTAGAAGAAGGCTTCCGTCGCGCCCGACTCTACCAACCTAAGCATATTATAGTACTTCCTTACTTCCTATTTACCGGGGCTTTAGTAAAAAAGATTTTTGATATCACAGCTCAGCAGCAGAAACTTTATCCAGAGATTCCCTTGACCTGTTTACCAGAAATGGGAATTCAGCCTCAGCTGCTATCTGTGCTCAGGGACCGAGAAATCGAGGCTCAGTTGGGGCAAGTGCAGATGAATTGTGAGATGTGTAAGTTCCGCCTAGCAGCGATTGGTAATGGTGCTGACAACGGACACTCCCACCACCATCACCACGGGCATCACCACCACCACCACTCTCACCAGCATAATCACAATACTCCAGACCCCTATCAAGATTTGGAAAAATACCACCAGCGTATTTGGCAAGCACCCTAGGGTTGGCCGGTTGAACGCGATCGCGTGGCCTTTTGGCCAAGGTTAACAGGTTGGCTGGTTGAAGGTTGAAGGTTGGCTGGTTGAAGGTTGAAGGTTGGCTGGTTGAAGGTTGACAGGTTTAAGGTTAACAGCTTGAAGGTTAACAGCTTGAAGGTTAATCCAGACAACCTCCAACCTATACTACAAGGGACGCCTGGGCAAGAACAACATTCAACCAAATAACATTCAACCAAACAACCTTCAACCTCCAACCCCATAACCTTCAACCAGCCAACCTGTTAACCTTCAACCAGCCAACCTGCTAACCTTCAACCCCCCTTTTTTGACTGACCAATGTCTAAAGACTTTAACGTTGGCGATCGCGTAAGAGTAATTACATTACCACGCTACGTCAAAACTGCTGAACCAATGCCCATGTTACGACCTCCTGATGTGATTAAAGTTGGGGAAGAGGGAGTAATCCTCGACCGACGTCCAGGAGGATACTGGGGTGTTCGCTTTTCTAGAGGAGCATTTCTGATCGATAGTCAGTACATTGAGTTAGTTCAGGAGGAAAATCCTAACCCCTAACCCCTAATCCCGTAAGCATATGCGCTACAGATGGTGCTACTTGAGGTGCTATCAGCGGTCAGCCGTCAGCTAATCAACAGTCGGTAGTAAAAAAGTTGGGGGGTGCTGATACGGCTGGTTGAAAATCCATACTCGTTTTTCTGTACCCACCCCGTGCAGTTAAAGCGCCTGCTAGCACCTCAAGTAGCGTGCGCGCAGCCCATTAGCTGATAACTGACCTGAATGCTTACCTAATCCCTAAGTGCTAATCGCTTTTTCCTGCTGATGTGCTTCTGCCCATGTACCTTATTTACAAGATGAGCTTAATATTATCCATAGCGATTACAATTTTGCAGTGTGGACGTGACTTGGGAGATAGATGTGTACAGCTTCCTACAGTCCCTCGGAATTGCCAACCCTAGGGGAAGTGGCTGGCTGGCAGTCATATTAACTTTCGGATTGGCATGGGCAGTGACTAGATGCTTGATGCCAACTTTACGCTCATTTGCCTTGGAGGTTGGTTGGGCTGACCAACCCAATGCTCGGCGGCTTAACCAAGAACCCTTACCCAATGCAGGAGGCTTAGCTATCTATACCGGAGTGGTAGCTGCACTGGTACTAGCTACCCTCCTCAGACCGATTGTCATTGAAGGGGTGTTAGCTCAAGTTCTGACTATTCTCCTGGGGGGCTCGGTTCTGGTACTGGTAGGCTTTATTGATGATCAATTTGGTTTGCCTGCCTATGTACGCTTGTCGGTTCAAATTATTGCTGCCCTGTTGTTAGTGGCTAGTGGTGCAGGGATTAAAGCCACCTTTGGGACTCCGATTGATGTCCAACTCTCCATGTTACTTACGGTTCTATGGGTTGTGGGTATTACTAATGCCATTAACCTTATGGATGGGATGGATGGTTTAGCGGCAGGCGTCAGCTTTATTACTGCTATGAGCCTGTTAGCGGTTTCAGCTCAGTTTCCCAGTCGTGCCGCAGCAACGTTGCTTCTGGCAGCCCTAGGGGGGTCAGCTCTGGGATTTTTGCGCCATAACTTCCATCCTTCCCACATTATTATGGGAGATGCAGGTGCGTACTTTTTCGGCTATGTACTAGCTGCCAGCAGCATTTTAGGGTCTTTGAAAGTGACTACGGTATTTGCCCTAGTCCCCCCAGTAGTATTTTTGCTATTGCCAGTTCTAGATACTACTCAGGTATTTGTGCGACGGTTGATCAATGGTAAAAACCCTCTAACTACCCCAGGTAAAGACCACCTACATCACCGCTTGTTAGCCTTTGGTTTTTCCCAGCGCTATGTTGCCCTTATCCTTTGGGGCATTACCTTAGTGTCTAACTGGCTAGCGATGAAACTACAAGATATGACTCCTAGGGTGATCTATGCCACGACAGGGGGTATCATTTTGCTGTTAGGCATTACTGTTTTGCAAAGAATTAGAGCGAAATGAAGCGTTGCCCAATTGTGGAATGATTCAGGGTAATCGGTAATTGGTCATGGGTCATGGGTAATTGGTAACTGACCCAACTCTACTTGGTATCCCAAACGATAGTCAGCAATGCCCTGGTCAGTGCTGGCAAGAGCAGCATGTGCGTAGGGCGTAAGCTGACTACTCTTGCTCTGGAATTGAACGGACAATCAGCCCGCATTCCACCATCTTCGCGATAGCAAGTGGTGGTTAGGGCGCAAGGGAAGTGGGTTGGCATTTGTGGTATAATTTGCTTAACTACTTTGGCACTATTACCCTCCAGACCAAGAAAGCTGGGAATTAAGGGTAGATATAAGACCGATGTAGCCAAGTTCGTAACTCTTAAGTCTTGGTGTCGCCCGATTAGAAAAGTAGGGAGCTTGCGCCAAATAACGATACATAACCAAATACAGAATTTGTTTCTATAGGCTCTAGCCGGAAATGAGAACGAGGTTCAGTATGGCAAAAGTCCCTGCTGTTCACCGAGAAGCGCGGTTTCCGAGTATACGGGTAGCTGTCTCTATCGAGAAGAGTGTCCTACTTGGATACCACCACCTCGCCCTTAGGCAGGTGGTGGTGCTTCATATATTAAGATATATTAAATTGTCAATTAAATTGACATATTATACGAGACCGCTGCTAAAATAAATTGGGGGTCAGACCCTACATACTTTAATTGGGATTAAATGATATAATATGCATTTTATGATTATATCCCGATTAAATCACCTGCTTTGAGGCGATTTGCTAGCAACAAAGCCGCCCTCTTCAGTAAGCAGCAAGACTACCGCAATTTAACAGATCACTTATTGATGCAAAGCGCGAGTGGGGGTTTCCCCCAAGACCGCTTAGGTGCGCTTGACCCATAATTAAATTCGCCACGGGTCGCACCTCTGCATCGCTTTACCCAATTTCTTGATTGCAGCGGTTAAA
>NZ_JAAHGN010000711.1:0-3973 GCF_010672485.1 Moorena sp. SIO2C4
TGATTACTTACAGTTAATGGAAGGCAGTGGTAGTGAAAATCGAGTTCAGGAGTTGTCTCGGATTACTCGCTCTCTCAAAGGATTAGCTCGGGAACTGAAAGTCCCAGTGGTTGCTCTGTCTCAGTTAAGTCGAGCTGTGGAGTCTCGCACCAACAAACGACCAATGATGTCGGATTTGAGAGAATCGGGTTCCATTGAGCAGGACTCGGATTTAATCATGATGCTTTATAGAGATTCCTATTATAATCCAGATTCACCCGATGGAGATACGGCAGAAGTCATCATTGTTAAAAATCGTAATGGTCCGACAGGAACGGTGAAACTTATCTTTAAACCTGGGTTAACCAAGTTCCTGAATATGGCAAATCAAAGAGTGTAACCTACCACAACTGAGGCGTAAGCATTCAGCTATCAGCCATCAGCCATCAGCTAATGCGCTAATTGAGGTGCTACTTGATGTGCTTATGGGCGATTAGGAAGCTACGGAACTTTTGAATCAAACAAGTAAGCAAAAGTTTAATCTGAGTTATGAAAAGCTGACTGCTGACCGCTGTTCGCGTAGCGTGAGCCAAAGCTCACGGCTGAATGCTTACACTGAGGGTTATTTTGGAATTATTATAGGTCAAAAATTAACTTTATTTTATCTAACGTTATTTACAGGACATAGATTTAATCAAATACTATTTAATCGAATGATTGAGTTCTGAACTTTAGTTTTGTACCCAGGTTTTATTAATATTTTGTAACAAAAAGGCGATGCTATTTCTAGTGTTATTCTGTTTACTAAAACTCCCAATCAGCGAGAATTCACCAACTGGGAGCAAGTATTCAGTTCATCGCTGAATTAGCTAATTTATTGCTAATTTACTAGTTAATTTTCAACAATTCCACATCAAAATTCAGCGTAGCATTAGGCGGAATCACCCCACCGGCACCACGGGTACCATAACCTAATTCTGGGGGAATGATCAGCTCACGACGACCACCAACCTTCATAGAACCAACCCCTTCATCCCAGCCTTTAATAACCTGTCCTACACCGATTTTGAAGGAAAAAGGACGATTGCGATCGCGAGAACTATCAAACTTACTACCATCCTCCAGGGTACCAGTGTAGTGAACCACTACCGTCTGTCCCTTCTCAGGCATTGCTCCCTCACCCTCAACCACGTCGATGTACTTCAAGCCCGACGGTGTTGTAACCGTCTCAGCCTCAGTATTGGTTTCGCTTTCTGAACTAGAATCCATAGCTATATCTCGTTTATCATTAACATCTGGGTTAGCACTGTTAGCTGTTGTCACTACTTCCGGCTGAGTGTTGGTAATTTCTCCAGCAGTGGTAGATTTTTTACCCATACCTACTTGAGCCACAACCAAAAGCAACCCAAAGGCTACTATAACGCCTATGCTGATCAGAATTTGTTTCAAAGTCTGTCCTCCTAATTGATTATCAACGCCAGAGCTTATTTTCTAAATCCCGCACCTGACGCTCCAGACGGTCAATACGACCTCGCAATTCATCCATTTCTGATTGGCGAGGAACCCCTAAATCCTGCAACATATTGCGCAACTGCCGTTCCATGTTGCTCTCAAAGTTACCCTGCTCTGACTTGATCTGATTCATCAGATCATCCACAAAAGCGGTGGCTTGGTCGGAGTTTATTTTACCATCTTTGACCCATTCATCACTTACCTCTCGCAGTTTTTCGGCAACCATTGAGGTTGTGCCAACCCCAACCAACAATAACTGCTTGAGCCAGTCGTTATTATCCATAATTGTTATCCTGTTATCCTGTTATCCTGTTATCCTGTCACTCGGCACTTGATGGGGCTGGGATCAACTAGGCTTTCCTATGATTGGAGAAGTTTCATTGATTCCCAGCCTACAGTTCTATTCTGTGACATCTTTCCTAGAACAGGAGAAGAGGGAGAACAGCGGGAGGAGAACGGAGGAGGTGCAAGAAGGTGCTATGTATCAAGCAACCTAATAAAATGCTCTGGTGAATCAGTGGTGATGGTGATGATGGTGCTGTGATGCCTGCACAGCTGCCAACTGGGGATTGATAGATAGAGCATTTTCTGATACAAGTACCTCAATTTGAGGATTAGCCCACTCCGCTGCCATCTCTAAGAATTCTGGATGATCATTAACACAGGGCATCTCTAGGTAGGTAACCTCTGAGTTACGACGTTTTAGACCGTGGACAATGTGATGCACATCTAAGAGGGTTTCGTGATTCTCTGTGGCAAAGCCAATAGGCATAAACACAATCGCCTTAGCCCCTAAGTTAATCAGGTTCTGGGCTGCTAACTCCGCGTGAGGCTGAGTCCACTTAATTAAGGGAGTTTGGTGGTTAAGCCAGCCCACAGAGATTAGGGGATACTTATACATCAACTTTTCCCTTACTGCCTCATACAATGCCTGACTTTCGTCAATCCCAGACACAAATCCTTTAGCTTCGTGGGGACAGCCATGGTTCATCAGGACAATGCCAATTTGGGAGGGGAGATAGGCTTGAGCTAAATCGGTAGTAATTTTCTCTTCCACCAATCGAGCAGTTAGATTAATGTACTCTGGTTCGTTATAGAAAGACGGGATGTAACGCAATCCCTGAACCCAGTGTTGATCTCCATCCTCTAATTTCCCTAGGGCTTTATTGACCTGTTCCACCGCAATGCCGCTAGTAAAGATGGAATCCACCACTAGCAGGGGATAGATCAGCAGTTTTTGGAACCCTTGCTCCTTAATTTCACAGAGGACTTGTTCTGGCAGAAAGGGAGCGCAGAAGTTAAAGGCTTTGAATACCTTGACCTGATCGCCCCATTTAGCTTGCAGGTGTTTTTCAATACCTGCCCGTTGCTGTTCAAAAATCTTGTTGTGGGGTGAAATAAAGTTGTCATGCTGGTGCCCCCACTCGTGGAAGTCAAACATTGCCAAAATTTTGGCTAAGGGTGGATAGATCCAGTTGGGGACTGGGGCAAATTTGGCGGTAAGCAAGTTTAAGGCTTGTTCGTTGTAGTTGGCGAAGTCTTCGTAGCTTTCGACTTCTCCATAACCCATGAGTAAAACCGCAACTCGTTCGTGACCATGGGTTGGGGAAGGTTTTACTGATTGAGATTTTTCTGGAGTGGCAACCACTTGGTATTCCTACTGGCTAAACGTCTATTCCTGGGGTATCCCTGCTTTGTCTTGGGTGCAGAATGTACCCCTGGCATTTATTAGGCTAACATCCCCCATGGGGGGATATAGGACATACCACAATAGCCTGGAAAGTTCGGTAAAGATACTAATAACAAAATCTCGATTAGGTTATAATAGGATGTCTGGTCTTAATTAAATCTTATTAAATGAGCTGATCAGTTCGAGATTAGCCCACTAGCCTCTACCAAACGCGCAAGCGTCGTCCTTTGGGCGAAGGGAGTGGGGTATTTTTCGAAGGAAAGCTCAGTTCAGGTTTTGTCTAATAAATTATAATGGACATAAATTGGGGTGAATTTATGTCTATTTGATAACCAAAGCCGAAAATGCCCTTGGTTATTGACAGTGGAGCAAAAGCCTGATTGGAATAGAGCAATTAAAATCAGATAAAATCAGAAACTTGGCGGTGGGGCATCCCGTCAATAGTAAAGCTTGTCGAGTACCCGAATGCGGATCGGTTTTCGTAAGGAAATGGCGATAGCTGGGGTTGGCGAGAAGCCCACACCTACCCCCGATCCCCAACAGGTGTGGGAGATGTCACAAGTAGGACAACGCAATGTCGGTGTAAGCAGCACAATGCTGACGTGCTTGTACATCAACAGGAGGCATAGTCATTAAAACCAAATCAAACTAGGACAAACAACGCACATGCTCAGTCAGAAAACAAAAACTACAGATATAGGATTCACTCACGAAGATTTTGCTGCCCTTCTGGATAAGTATGATTATCATTTTAGCCCAGGGGATATAGTTCCGGGTACAGTATTCAGTCTA
>NZ_JAAHGN010000712.1:0-3967 GCF_010672485.1 Moorena sp. SIO2C4
CCTATTGCCTATTGCCTATTGCCTTAAAGGGATAACCTTTGTCCTCATCACTCTGAGAATTGCTATAAATTATCGCTATTCTTCATTACTAACTTTGAAATAGATCCCCCTTAATTTGAGGTCTAATCCATCTATTAATTGACCGGCATCATCTTGCCATTCTGCTGATAGTCCAACAGTGTAAGCTGTCTTGTCTTTGGCTACTGTTCCATTTGTGGCGGCACCGGGTATTCTGACATGAAATTCATCCACATATAAACCTGCTTCTAGAAGGAGATTAGCAGCATCCTGTAAGACAGCTATATCGGGCAAGAAATTCGGATCGATCGCTCCTTCTTTCAGTGTGCCATTTGATTCGCGAGCCTTATCTTCGTCCACTATAAAATCAGCCTCTTCGCTTGCGATACCTAGATTCCCCATAATACTACCAAGAGAGGTACCAACCGTACCAAGGTAGACTCTCTCCCCTGCCGGAAGTTCAACTTCAATTCCCTTTTCTTTCAGCTCAGTAATGGCATTTTTAGGTTCTAGGGAAATTGTCTTACCTGCCAGTTCTAGAGAAACACCAAAAAATACTTTAGTTTCTGACATTTTTTTGCTCCTTATTCAAAAATATTTAGTTTCAACAACTATCAATTTACAACAACAATTATAAATTAGACATTTACCCTTGAATTATATATCATATATAAATGATATGTAAACCTAAGAGGTATTTTTTTTATTGGGCAATAAAACTCCGGATATCTTTCCCATCTTGCCTCTTGCCTCTTGCCTCTTGCCTCTTGCCTTTTTCAGCAATTTGTGTGTTTACAACCGAGATACAAAGGCTATAGTTGATCGAGCTTAACTTCAGCTTCCGGTGGCACCACTGATTCTTCTGGAATCTTTGTGGTCGATAGATTATCATCAGCCACAGGATTGCCATTTTCGTCCACAAAGGTTAAGCCTTTTTTAACAATAACACCATTGGGATAATCATCCGATTGGGGTACCGAAAATACGGTAACTTTAATCCCCCTTCTATCTTCAGGTTCCGGGATAGGTTGGAAGACATCAATCTTCAACTTCATTGCCAGTTCAGGAGCAACATCTTGGTTGCTTAGAAAACTGAAATCTTTAATATCAAAGGGAAAATCCTGGGCAAAATTGAAGGGGAACTCATCATTAATTGATCCAGTAGCCGTATAACAAGGATCCGGTGATGTCCCTTCCGTAACAGTAATCGTTTTTGCCCACATATCAGATAATGGATGATTTTCAGATAAGGTGATGGGCAATTCTTCAGTAATGCTATAGGTAGTCTGTACTTCCTCCATAAACGTTGGAATATCGTTAATCTGTTCATAATTGGGGATTTTCTCCTCTGCCATCGTATCTCCTTTTGATCTAACTTAAATTAAACCTATTGCTTAAAGCCTTAACCTTTGGCATAGGCCGCATACCAGCCAACAGCATCATTACTATCAGTGGCATCAGGATTGCCAAAGATAACAATTTCGGTTTGTCCATTGGGGGGAAATGAGAGGACAAAAAACTTAAGGGCAACCTTCTTGATTTTCAACAAGTAAGCTGTACCAGAAGTGCTAGTCGAATCAACCAGTAATTCCACCGTCTTGAAGGACAGCTTCAGTACACTCTGGAGAGGAAAACCGAGCACATCCCCACCAATTCCCGGTAGTCTCAATCCCACAAAGGTTGTTGCTCCCTCCTGGGAACCATCCTGATTGGGTTCCCAGATAATCAAGAGATTAACCACAAACTGAGCCGATCCCGACAATGCCCCCAGACTACCCAAATTAAACTCGAAGTTAAAACCAAAGCCACTGTCGGGCATAGAACCACTGCCCAAGGGAGTCTTCACAGTAAGATACCCTTGAGGCTTGCTATCGGGTTGAGCAGGGTCGAGATAGACGAAGTTAGTCAGCTTGAGGGGAAATTTGCTGTAGAGACTATGGGGGCGGGCTTTACTGCGAGCCAAATCAAAGGCAATTTCGCTGGGATCCACACTAAAGGTGATATCCTGGGTACCATTGGTATGCTTGCAGTTCATCACAATACTCAGCTTTGAAAACTGCAGGAATTGTTCGTTCTTGGCTAGCTCATCCAGTTTTTGCTGCAACTCGGCTGATGCTTGATTGAGAGTATCAATCCCTACTTGATAATCGTCTTCCAAGGCACGGGCACTGCGGTTGACCAGGTTGCTGGCAGTTAAAACTTCATCGGACAGGGAAGTATCTGACCCAAAGGATAATCCATCAAAGGTCTCTAGGTCACGGAAATTGAGACGGCCCCAGAGGGTAAATCGTCCAATGGTGAGTGTAGTATCATTACCTGGGGGATCTGTGGAAAAAGTGGCCTTAACGATGTCAACATTATTGAGAATATGACTATCGGGTAGGGCAAAATAGTTCTCGCCGCTAAAGCTAAAGCTATAGGTAATCACCCCATCGTGTTCTTCCGTAAAGCCCTGGAGAATGACAATATTCCGTCCTGAGCGACTATTGAGTAATTGGGTAGCTTCGTCAAAGAGTTTATCTAGGGTAAGATTGACCTGACTGGAAAATGCCGTGATTTGTGAATTTTGGAACTGCACCCGTAAGTTGGCCACCTGGAAGGCATAGCCCAAGGGACCGGTTTCTGGCACGGAGTTGTCTTGATAGTCCAGCAATCCAAACAGGGAAGACTGTTCCGCTACCAATTGCCCATTTTGGGGCAAAATCGGGGTGCCATTACTCCCGACATACTGAGCGTAGAAGTTATCCTGGTCTTGTATGCCACATTCTAGGGCTTTCAAGTCTGGAGGCAGTCCTGTCCCCTCTGGCAGCTTGACATTTAATGCGATCATCCCTGACCAAAAGGTGCTGCTGCCAACCCGGGCTAGAGGGGCAGCATTATCCCGGTCTTTTTCAGCAGCATTGGGGTCCTCTGCGGTTGCGATCGCATTTTCAAAGAATGTCACTAAGCGATCGCGCACTGCTTTAATCTCTTTGACCCGTTCCTCGGCATCAGTTGCCGTCCCGACAAATACCTCCGGTTGTTCCCACAGGGCGGTATCCTTGAGAATATCAATCAGGGGCTTATCTAGGAACTTAAACAGTAAGACCGTATCACTATCCCCTGTGCCCTGTCGCCAATTGTCTGGATTAAGATCAAAGGTCCACCCTTTAATAGTTAGTTGGTTGTTCTGAAAATGCTCTTTGATAACTTGAGGAGGTTCATTGGTATCAAAGGTTTTTAGGGAACTCGGGTCAGTGATCACCAGGAACATCTGACTGGACTGGAAAGCTGAACGGAGGGATGAACCCCGTTCTAAGTCCTGCAAACTCACATCCTCATTGTCGGTATCCTTTGCCAGTAATAGGCTATTGAGGGTTTGATAATCAGAGGAATAAGTTGCCAACAATCCCAGGGACGTTGTACCGGTGATGGTTTCCGTTGTTGAGCTAGCAGCAGCAGCTGTCATGGCCTGAGCGTCAGGGGTAGCTGATCTACTCAAGGCACTGAATGCTTGGGGACTAGATGTCCCGGCTCCTAGTATTCCTTGAGTGTCACCGGTAAGTTGAGTGGTGTCCGTTTCAGCAACAATTTTAATTTGTTTGCGCCGCTGGGGATTGAGGATTTGTTCCTCCATTTGCTGATAGTGAGCCAGGGTTCCACTTACTCCACCATAGGGAAACAAGGGTAAATATTCTCCCCTTGGCAGTCCTGTAACGGGAACCTCCAAAAACGTGAGGGGATCATCAGTGGGGTCTTGGTTTTCATCCTGGAACGTTGATGCTTGATACAGCAAGGACTGCTTGGGTTGGGAAAAATAGACCGGTAAATTCGTTACTTGGTCATCTTCAGTTACTTGGTCATCTTCAGTTACTTGGTCATCTTCAGTTACTTGGTCATCTTCAGTTACTTGGTCATCTTCAGTTACTTGGTCATCTTCAGTTACTTGGTCATCTTCAGTTACTTGGTA
>NZ_JAAHGN010000713.1:0-3963 GCF_010672485.1 Moorena sp. SIO2C4
ATTCCCGATTGCCGATTCCCGATTCCCGATTCCCGATTCCCGATTCCCGATTCCCGATTCCCGATTCCCGATTCCCGATTCCCGATTCCCGATTCCCGATTCCCGATTCCCTTTGAGCAAAAATTTATCAAATCTAAAACTATTGAAAAAAATAGTATATAGATTATTAAAGCTGATTCAATCAATAAGTTTAGCTATCTTGATTCTTAGTGTTTCTGTACTGCCCGTATTTGCTCAGGAATCCTTGAATGTATCTAATCAGGATTTGCCTATGGTATCTACAGCCAATGATTCCCAGTTAGAACTAACTAAATTCCAGGATATAGAAAAATTTAGTGACGACTTTTTTGTCAATCAAATGGCAGAAAATCATATTCCTGGTGCCGTATTCACCTTAGTAAAAGATGACAAGATTCTCTTCTCGAAAGGCTACGGCTACGCTAACCTTGAGGATAAGATACCGGTTATTCCTAACAAAACTCTGTTTCGTGTAGGCTCTGTATCTAAACTAGTTACCTCTACAGCAGTAATGCAACTAGTCGAGCAAGGTAAGCTTAAGCTACATGAAGATATTAACCAGTATCTTAAGTAATTTCAAATTAAGACTGATAAATTTAAGCCAATTACAGTTGATCATCTCTTAACTCATACTGATGGATTCGATGTAGCTTGGGTGATTGGCGGAGCCACTCGTTGCCAGTCTAAGCTGCTATCCTTAGAAAAATTTCTCACAGAAAATTTACCAGAGCGAGTGCGACCACCAGGTCAATTATATGTTTATGGTGATGTAGGATTAGCATTGGCAGGTTACTTAGTAGAAGTGGTTGCTGGAATTCCTTTCAGTGAATATATTGACCAAACTATCCTACAACCTTTGGATATGAGTCAAAGTAGTTTTCAGCAACCATTACCGTATCAGCTGGCAGCTAACTTAGCTGTAGGATATCGGTACAAAAATGGCAATTATCTAAAGCAAGCCTTTACCTGTAATAAAAGTGTTCCTACTACAGCTTTAACTACTACTGCTGAAGACATGGCCCACTTTATGATTGCTCATTTACAGGGAGGTCGTTATCGTAAACAGCGTATCCTGAATGATACTACAGTAAAGGATATGCACCACCAACACTATACTAATTTTCCGAACATTCCTCAATCGGCAGGATCTACTTATGGTTTTTTTGAGCGCTTTGTGAATAATCAACGGATAATTGAGCATGGCGGTAGCATGTCAGGGTATACTAATCTGGTGTTTTTAATCCCAGAACAAAAGTTAGGTTTCTATATTGCTTACAATCGTAACAGTCTTAATGAGAATTTGCGAGACGACTTGGTTGAACAGTTTTTAGATCGTTATTATCCTGTACAGTAGACCATTACCTCACCTACTGAAACGATTATTAAACCTATCCCTGAAGCTAGCTCTAAAGCTAGCCCTCAAGCTAATAGTACCCAGCATTATAAACAGCAATATCAACAGCAATATCAACAAATTAATGGCGGCTATCGCTTCATTCGATATCCTCGAAACTCCCTGGTTAAACTAGCCATGGTTTTGCTGGAATCTGGACGATTATTTACTATTAAAACTAATCCAGACCGCACCTTAACTGTATTTCCAGGAGGAAGTAAATGGGAGTAAGTCGAGCCACTCATATTTCGCTATCCTGACAGCAATATGTATATAAGTTTTCGGAAAGATAGTCAGGGTAAAATTACTGCTATGTCTTTGAGTAGTCATGTCCATTTAACCTATGAAAAGTTAGCCTGGTACGAAACTCTTGTTTTACAGGTTGGACTGGTAGGATTTTGTGTGCTAATCTTCCTATGGGGATGTTTGGTTTGGCTAATTAGACCATTAATTAGCCGCAAAAATCAAAGCTTATCTCTAGTTTCACGACATACTCGTCTGGTGGAGTTGATCATTGGTCTGATTAGTATCTTGAATTTATGCTTTTTCAGCGGGATGGGGATAGCTATTAGTATAATAGATTTCTGGGAATTTTTCTTCGGAATCCCCCCTGTGATGATTGCGTTACTTTATCTACCCATTGTCACCACAGGCTTGACTACTGTAGTATCGATTATTGGTTTACTGGCTTGGAGAGACAAAAATTGGTCTTGGATCAGACGAGGGTATTATTGTTTGAGTATGCTAGCGGCATGGCTATTTATCTGGCTCCTAAATTATTGGAATTTATTAGGATTTAAATTTTAATTTTTGTGATTAGATAAGGGGCAGCAGATAATGGGGTTTTAGTAAAACCAATTCATTCCCAATTCAATAATGACCTTGAAGTTGATTTCAATGTCAATTTAATCAAGAGCTAAGATTAATGCGATCGCATTTATTCGTGCGCCTCAGATTAATGCGATCGCTTTTATTGTATTGTGTGTATTGTGCTCAAGTTGACCTTGCCGATCCTGCCAGGCTTAGCAATCCATCACCACTTAGACCTAGGAACTAGCGCCAGCTTTATGGTCTGGGAAATTGGTCAGGTTTAAACCCCTCCTAACACACTGCCCATAGCACGAACCATATTCTGGGGCTGAAACGCATCCATAGCCGCCGTAGGCTCATACCCACAATGGACCATACAATCCGCACACTTAGGATTACCACTAGCGCGACCATACTGATCCCAATTCGTTTCCTCCAGCAATTCCTTAAAAGTGGAATAATGCCCTTCATTTAACAAATAGCAAGGCTTTTGCCACCCCAAAACACTGTAACTAGGACTTCCCCAAGGGCTACACTCGTAATCTTTCTCCCCGATCAGGAAATCCAAAAATAAAGGATTATGGTTAAAATTCCAGGTTTTCTTCCCAGCCTTCAAAGGCGCTAAAATTTCCCGGAACATCGCCTTAGTCTGTTCCCGCTTCAGGAAATGCTCCTGATCTGGTGCCCATTCATAACTATATCCAGGAGAAACCATCATGCCATCAATACCTAACATGGCCAAGAAATCAAAGAACTCCTGGATTTCCTTAGGATCAGTTCCCTCAAACACCGTCGTGTTAGTAGTCACACGAAATCCCCTAGCTTTAGCCGCTCGAATTGCCTGCACCACCTTATCAAATACCCCCTGACGGTCCACACACTGATCATGCCGTTTCCGTAAGCCATCCAAGTGAACGCTGAAAGTCAGGTAAGGGGAAGGTTGGAACTTATCCAGACACTTTTCTAACAACAACCCATTGGTACAGAGATAGACATACTTTCGCCATGCCACCAACCCCTTGACAATTTCGTCAATTTGTGGATGAAGCAGAGGTTCTCCCCCCGGAATAGAAACCACAGGAACACCACACTCTTTCACCGCAGCAAAGCACTCTTCTGGAGTCAGCTGGCGCTTGAGTATTTCCGTAGGATGCTGGATTTTGCCACAACCAGAACAAGCTAGATTACAGCGGAACAGAGGTTCCAACATCAGCACCAAGGGAAAGCGTTTACGACCCAAAAGACGCTGGGTAACAATATACTTTCCGACATCAAGGGCTTGTTGTAATTGAATTGCCATAATTGTCCTCACACCATATAATTAACGCTAATCATTGAGGGTAATCATGATTACCCTACAGCTTGAACTATGATCAGCCTCGCCGATAAATTATACCGAGTTGCATTCAAAGAGAGTGATTGGTTGGATAGGGAGATAGGGAGATAGGGAGATAGGGAGATAGGGAGATAGGGAGATAGGGAGATAGGCGGAAGAGAAAGTTGTACGTTTGACCGCAACTTGGTATTAACAATACTGTTCGCGAATTGCTTAAAATCCTAGATTTCGCCGCAGTTCTCGGTTTCCCTATTTCCTGCCGCCAGCGGTAAGTACCTAGAGATAAATAAACGGAACTGTGTTAACTTTTTTAAAGCTGCCAAAAGTCTATCTATTCCCTGTTCCCTGCTCCCTGCTCCGAACGCGCCCCGCGTGGCCTACGGCCTCAGTCCCTGCTCCCTGTAGA
>NZ_JAAHGN010000714.1:0-3962 GCF_010672485.1 Moorena sp. SIO2C4
CGGCTAATGCCTTTTTGGCTACTAAAATTAGCTTTATTAATGAAATTGCCAATATTTGCGATCGCGTAGGTGCTGATGTTACCCAAGTTGCCCAAGGAATTGGTTTAGATTCCCGGATTGGCAACAAGTTTTTACAAGCAGGAATTGGCTGGGGTGGTTCTTGCTTCCCCAAAGATGTCTTAGCACTACTCCATACCGCTGAAGATTACGGTTATGAAGCGGATTTGCTGACAGCCACTGTCAGTGTCAACAAACGCCAACGTCTACTTGCGGTTGAAAAACTCCAGAAAGAGCTGAAAATCCTCAAAGGTAAAACAGTGGGGCTGTTGGGTTTGACCTTTAAGCCCAATACTGATGATATGCGGGATGCTCCTGCTCTAAATCTGGTGGAGGAACTAAACCGACTCGGAGCCAAGGTCAAAGCCTATGACCCAATTATTTCCCAAACTGGGATGCGTCATGGTCTATCTAACGTGATTGTCGAAACGGATCCAGAACGGTTGGCTGATAGCTGTGATGCTTTAGTGTTAGTTACAGATTGGGATCAGTTCCAGAAGCTCGACTATGGTAAGATGGCCGAGCTGATGAATCATCCGGTGATCATTGATGGTCGCAACTGCCTAGATCGGAACCAGCTAGAACGTGCTGGTTTCTCGTATTTGGGAATTGGTTGTTGAACTATATCCCCTCCTCATAGAGCTAGGATTGATCGTCAACCTAAAGTTGTCAGAGCAGCTGATTAACTCTATCTGACAACTTTACCTTTAAAACTTCCCGACAAACCTCTGACTTGGGAAAATCAAGTTGTGTTGTTACTTCCTGCTCCAGGGATCAGGACTTTCCTGGAGCGCTTTGGTCACAAAATTAGCGGCATCTTTTAGGTCCGACCCGTGGCGAATTTAATAATTAGATGCGGAAAGCGCACCTTGAGAATTTTTGTGATAGCAAGTTTACCTGACTTATATGTAAATTGCCATAAGTGAAATCCTGTACTAGAATAACTGAGGGGTTTGACCCCTCAGTTATTTTGTGAAGACTAGCTGAGTACCCAAACCCCATCCCCAAAGCTAAAAATCTTAGTTGTTGGGATTTGGCAACAACTTTGTGTTAAGACTAATGTTGGTGTTGATCAAGAACAAAAGCCCAGTCAGCACCCCGCACCCTTGGTGACGGGGCATAAAGCATCTAAATTTAGTTAACTAACCAGTAATCCCCATTAAAATTGGCTAGGTGTACGGCAAGTCTTAAAGTCCTACCCAAAAATCGGCACTACCACAAAAGGGCAGGTCAGGGAACTGATTTGGTTGTTAACTATTGGGGGGATTAGATATGTGGATGGTTTAATGGCTTCATGGATGCCAGCAACCATTGATTATCAGCAAACCTGATCAGTAACCCAAGCGTGATCTAGTTGGCGACAAATCGAGCTAAGCACTAAACTCTAGTAATGGTAATTTTGGTGATAGTTTTGGCTTAGATTCACTAACAGTCCAGGTAAATATGAGGTATATGAGCTAATATTGGTTCATTTTTCCACAAAAATGAGCCAAAATCCTCTAAAACTGGGTGCGTCCTAAATTTTTGACCATAACTGGTCAGGCAAGATCAATGAGAGTGGAGGTAGTATGAGTCGCCCAAAACCAAGCCCTTTCCTAGAGCGGCGACAGGGTTTACAGAAAGGATTGATTAGTCAAAAAACCCAGACAATCCAGCAAACAACTAGTCAATGTCTGAGATGGATAGTTAAGAATGTCCTTCTATGGATGCAACTGCTTAGTACTGGGTCATTCGCCGTAGTCTGGATGCTGTCCTTGAGTGCCATTGAACCAGCTCAGGCAACTGCTATATCTAAACATACTAAGTTCTTAGAGCAGCTCCGGACAAATCAGAGCAATGATTCAGGTCAATCCGTTAGTGAGGAAAGTGAAAAAGCCCCCCAAACCAAAATTATAGCACTAGGAAAGCTTGGAAGTAAACAGGAGAAAATCCCTGAGCCAACTAAGACCCAAAAGTCTTCTGTCCCAAGGACCAACTCCACCAGAAAACTGGCTTCATCTGTGCTGCCGCACTCTAAATCCCAGACTGAACAACCAGCTAAACGGGCAGCTAAGCCTAAGTTAGGGTCACGCCAGTCAAGGGCTACCCCTAAGGCTATCCCTCCACTGCTTAAAACCAAGGCGGCTCAGCCCAGTTCTGCCGCTACCAGGCCAGGGGATTTACCATTATCTCGGTTGCAGCAGCAACAATTAGCCAAACGGGACTCTACAGCTAAAGCTGTTTCTGCACCGCTGAAAACCCAAAGCTCAGCTACCCCAAGAACTGCCTCCAAAAAAACCGTAGCTGCTCCAATCCAGGCGACAGCTAAGCCCCAGCCAGAGGAGATAGCCAAAGTTATTCCAGCACGGCCCAAAGGCAAAAAGTCTGCTGTACAAAGCAGTAACGGTAGAGAAAACAGCACTACCCTAGCCCAGCCGAGACGTAACCGCCAGCAAGGACAATCAACTAAACCCAAGTTCAGGTCACCCTATGCCAGGTCTAGAGCTAGGGCAGTCCCAGCCTTCGGAAAAGCCCAAGCCTTGGCTTCTCCAAACACCACCACTAGCAAAAAGGTGGGTTCGAGAATCCCTGAGTTATCTCAACAGCCTCAAAAACCAGGGAAACTGGATCTAAAACCAGGACACAGGGATGGGTTAGCCAAGTCATCTGTGCCCAATAAAACTAAAGTCTCTTATCGACCTAACCATGAGGTTACCTCGAAACTAGGCTCACCAGCCCCAGAGTCGTCGGAACTAAAACAGAGCAAACCAGCTAACTCTAAGCTAGTCACCCAGAAGAAATCTGCTAACACTAAAGCTGACACTAAAGCTGACACTAAAATAGACAAGTTAGCGTTAACGCCATCACCTCAAAAGCCTCTAGTGTCATCATCGACCCTAAACCTAGAGCAAATAGACTTAAAGTTCACGGAGTTCAAGCTCAGCCAACTGTTGCCCTATGGCAGCAGTTCGAGTGTGGATTTGGAAGGAGTAGTTCCAGCTAAGTGGAGCAACTGCCAAACAAACACAGCCTGTAATCAGCTGCTGCCATCCCTAATTCCGAAGTTAGTTCCAAATAGTGCCAACTCTAGCTCCAACCAGCAGACAACCTCCCAAGCAAAAACGGCACCTTTGCCAGTACCAACAGGGCCAATTCCCTCCAATGCTGGTAAACTTCCCAAAAAATTCAAGCAACTGCCTCCTTCCCCACCAACCCTGCCGGAACAGCTAGGGCAAGGAACGGCGACACCCCTATTTCTGAATAACTACCAAAACCAATCGGTAGGACAACTGCCTGTATTCCCACAAACCAAGACACCAGCGCCATTGCCAGCACTTCCTAACTCGATGCCGTTGGGAAGCAATACTCCTAACCCGAATTGGGGCTATTTCCCTTACGTGCCACAAACGGTACTATTGATGCCGATGATGCCAGGAGTAACTGGGTCGATGCCGTTGGGTACGAGTAATGGTAATCCTGGTCAATTGCACTACGTACCACAAACTTTACTATTGATGCCAACGGCAGGGTTCGGCATGTCTACCCCCCAGGGAATAAATAGTTATAGCCCTAGCTATAACCCTAGCTATAACCCTAGCTATAACCCTAGCTATAACCCTAGCTATAACCCTGGGTTAGGTCAGCTACCTTATTTGAGAACTACACCGGCTCCCCTGCCAGCCCCAGTCAATCCCATTCCGATGGGGGGTACTACCTATAACCCTGGCTTCGGTCAGTTGCCCTACCCGAGACCCATGCCCGCTCCTCTGCCAGCCCCAGTAAATCCCATGCCCATGAGGGGTAGTCCTTACAATTCGGGTTTAGGTCAGCTGCCCTATCTGAGAAGTTCCCCAGCCCCCCGGCCAGTAGTCCCGATTAATCCCATTCCCATGGGGGGCACTAGTTATGGCTTGGGCTTAGGTCAG
>NZ_JAAHGN010000715.1:0-3957 GCF_010672485.1 Moorena sp. SIO2C4
TCCCGAGGGTATCGGGCTAGGTGGAGTTATGGTTTTTGATATATAGCAATTCTACGACTTGTGAGGTACAAATATCTGGGTTTTAGGGAGCAGGGAGCAGGGAGCAGGGAGCATGTAAGAAAGAGAGAAAAGGCAAGAGCTAATAGTCAAACAATTCTGTGTACCTCATGAGTCCTAGAAACGCTATAGTGCTACGCGCAAGGGCAAAAGGCAAAAGGCAAAAGGCAAAGGTGCGCTCTTACCATTAAGAATTAAATTGGCCAAGGTCAAGCGCACCGGGAGGGGGAACAAAGTCACGAAAGTCCCCTAGAATTGGGGTATTTTAGGGTGCCTTGCGTAAGTCATGTAATATAAAGAAAGGCTTCAAGGTTTTTAAGGATTTCTTCAACTTATCAAATTAGAGAAGCTAGCTCCATACCCCACCCAGGATTACAACCTGTTAAGTTGGCTTTGCCATCACCATCTGAGTCAAAAAGTTTGGCAATTTTGGGATTTTTAAGTTGCTCTGGCTTAATTGTATTCCACAGCCTACTGGGCATCCTATGGTGTTTATGAAAGATCTGACATAATTTTCGGTATAAACCATAAATTTTCAAAATCTCAAAGCTATACACAGTATAGTTTTAGCCAATTCAAGTTAAAAGCATATCATAACAGGTATCAACTAGCCTAATTTACTCTCAGAAAATAATACAGGAGTCCCTGCATTAAGTCAATCGGGTCGGGGATTTATTATCGGTTAGTCCTAATATCCAATGTCACCTCAACCTGAGGGGTTGTGAGGAGGGTGGGGAGATGGGGAGATCGGGCAGATTTTTATTAAGGGTAATTATCCTAACATGATCTAAGCATCCTGGTTGGGCTTATTTTTTGTAAATGCGAAGATAGGTTTGTACATAATCCATAGAGAACTGACCGGGATTCTCTCGAATCCTAGCTGTAAATCTTTGGTAGAATTGGTTGACAATATCAGAAATGTCTTGATTGGATCGATTGCTTAGGGCATTTCTCAATGTATGTTCACTCCAAGAGCGAGTCGCTTGGGTGAGACCTTGGGCAAATTTCTCTGCATCCCTATCATCTTCGTACTGAGACCGATAAGGGCACCGAATCAGCATGGTTCGGGTATCTCCTAATCGTAAGCCAGCTTGATAAACTTCACTTTGAGGGTCTTCGAGACACGCAGTAAACTCGGCTTCTGTTCGGTAATAACTTTGTGATGTAGCGCCAACATACTCTTCTGGTTGAATCAATTCCTCAATCTGCATTTGTTTCCAAATTTCGTGCAGAATATCTTTCAGGTTCAAGTCTACCAGGTTGTGCCCTACATAGCGCCCTTGTTCGTCTACGGATAAGTTGACGGTTACTATTTGACCTCCAGATTTGAGTTCTTTAGCTCTAGCCAGGAGAATAGTGCTCCAGTCAATCTGTGACTGTGCTTGAAAAATTGCTTTATCTTCTACTGGGGCAGAAACATTGACATCAATATGATTGCTCAGATGTTTGGGTAGCTTACTTAGCCAGTGCATGGCTGTGGAGGAGAAACCAAAGTCTAGACTATTGGGGGGACAAACAGGTTCATAAAATGATCGTGGAACCATTGAAACTACTAGATTTTGATCACCTTGCATCAATAACGTTGCATTTTTGCCTAGGGCATTAAAGTCATTACTGGGTAAATCATTAAATATTACTTCAACAAAAGCCCCGTTATTTTTTTTTTTATAGTAGCAATAATCTGCTGCCATAATCCTTGGCTAGTACCACCGTCTGCAATGCCGTAATCAGCTAGTCTTACCTGTGAATAGTTTTGGATGGGCTGGATTGCTTTTGCTACTAAATCCCCAGCAGCTTCGAGACAAAGTTTGGCTCCAAGGGTGTTGAGTGAGTAGTTAGATGCCATATAAATTTCCATGTCCTATCCTCTGTAATGATGATTATTTTAACCGGTTTTTTAGTTAATTAATGGTCAATAAAACCAGAAAATTACTTGCAAAATATTGGTGGTTTATCTGCTAGTTTTTTCAAGCAAGTAGTATTATAGCCATTGGTCACCAGTTAAGTAATCGCGTAATTTGTCAGGGTCAACCCATCTAAGCCTAGGAATAATATCAGGAAATTCAAGCCGAATAAATCAACAGAGGAGTAGACATCTGAAACTGAATAATTTACGGTTATTCCGTACTGATTCGGCTAAGTTTTCATAAACAAAGCCTAAAAGTATTACTAGGGAAGACTTTTAGGTTTTGAGATACTATAGCAATTCTACGACTTGTGAGGTACAAATATCTAGGTTTTAGGGAGCAGGGACTTCGGAGCAGGGAGCAGGGACTTCGGAGCAGGGAGCAGGGACTTCGGAGCAGGGACTTCGGAGCAGGGATAAGAGGCAAGAGCCAATAGTCAAACAATGCTGTGTACCTCATGAGTCCTAGAAACGCTCTATGTAGTTTCAATTATCAATTATCATCAAAATCTCAAAGCTATACACAGTATAGTTTTAGGCAATTCGATTTAACAGCATATCATAACAGGTAAGCACCTACACAGAATTAATTACCTACTGCCAATCTCTGTAACCCTTGCCCTGCAAGGCTTTGATTATTTTAAAATGTGTAATTAATTTTGTGCACCTGCTTATCAACTAGGCTAATTTACTCTCAGAAAATAATACAGGAGTCCCTCCATTAAGTCAATAGGGTCGGGGATTTATAGCGGTTTTCAATTAGGTGAATTCCAAATTTTTGGGTTTTAGGGAACAGGGAACAGCGGATCACCGGAACAGCGGATCTGGAAGCCACCCATAACCCCTCCGAGGAGGCGAAGAGAGGGAAGAGGGAATAGGGGAAAAATCCGGCGTTGCTTAATAATGGAATGATTTTAATAGTAGGTGCGACCCTAGGGCGATTTACTCGCCCTAGGGTCACACCTGTGGAATGGGCATCTTGCCCGTTTCATTTCCAGGCGGGCAGGATGCCCACCCCACTCATATTCATTCAAAGATTCAGCAATGCCGTAATCTTTGAATGAATATGAGGATGTCACAGGCTACCAGTGCTATAAGCCTGCCAAGCAATGGTGAGAATAACACGAACAACTTCAATTGTACCGGCTACAGTAACAACTGCGCCGATCTCGCGTACCACACGGGGCGGCAGATTGCCTTCCCAGGGTAAAAGGGATCTTGATTTGTAGTGCTGTATCACGTTACCGATTCCTGTATAACGTTTGATGCTCAGTTCCTTTGGCAGTGCCGGGAGTCCCTGATTACTGGAAGACAGTTTATCAGAGCGGCGAAACGGTACAATGTCATCACCAAAGGCTGCAATATATTCATCACAATTGGTCAATGTCTGCGCAAAGGTGATCAGACCTTCCGAGGCTAAAAGGGAGCTCCACTTATGGATCTCGTTTTGTGTAGCCTGGCGACCTAAAACGCGCTCAAAGCACAGTGCAACAAAACGGAAATTACTATTGACGGCGAAGACATAATTAACATACATGTCCGAGCAAAGTAACTCACGAACCAGATCTCGAGTGCTCAATTGACCATTCAGGTATGCAGATTCAAGGCTAGCATGATGGTGAAATTCAATATCTCGATTTTCCTTAAATAGTTGCTTATATACTGCTTTCAAGCTGAGCAATTTATCGTCATCTGATATAGTATTCCCTTGGCTGCCGTTATAGCTGATTGGGTAAATTTCAGAGGTAGACCAAGATTGTATTAACTGAGAGTTATTAGTTAGTGTTTGCATATTGTCTTTGACCCTGTAAGTGTTTATTAATCCGTTAGGATCGATGCCTTGATTATCTAGACGGTTCTAATTTTAGGGGCTAGGGCGTGTCTTCAAACTCCGAGTACCCCCGTTTCCCTTAAAAAAGGGGGACTTTGAGTATGGCTCCCCCCTTAATAAGGGGGGCTGGGGGGGATCTAATATCTTGCGGAAAACTTTGAAA